>WFRY01000399.1 GCA_015486315.1 Desulfobulbaceae bacterium | reverse complement strand
TCACCCGTGCGCCACTTTACTCGTCCCCGAAGGAACTTTCTCGTTCGACTTGCATGTGTTAAGCACGCCGCCAACGTTCGTTCTGAGCCAGGATCAAACTCTCCAGTTTAATATCCTGACCAATCACTTGATTTCCCGATCTCTCGGAAAACCTTCTCTAATTAAATTAGAAAAAATCAAAAAAATTCAAGGATTGGACTTCAACAAATAAAAATACCTCAATGATCCGAAGACCATAAAGGTTTTGTATCGGCCCGCTTGAATGCTGTTTAGTTTTCAAAGATCAAAACTGCCACCTGCAGATGCAGGATCGTCGACTCCATAAATAAATTTTACTGAGCGACGGAGCGCAGGATAACCTGCTTTTTGCCGACTGTCAATCTAAAAATTAACTGGTCGAACATTTTTTTGCTGCTCACTGATATTCCCCGTGAGCAACGAGGCGAGAACCTACATGAGGTCGCCATGCCTGTCAACAGAAAAGGAAGAAGTATTTCTTTTTTTCTATGCTTTCAAACAGGTATTGAATAGGGATTCAGGCCTGACTGCCTGTTGTTCGGTAGTAATAGTTTAGGTGCGGCATGATTGAGCTGAACCGACGAATTGTCACAGTTCAGATCTGCTTCATACTGTGGTAAGCAGGCCAAAGAAATATAGCCCTCCTATGTGAGGCAACTTGACCGCCACAGCTTGGAGTGTACTTGAACGTTACCTTCAGCCTAAAAAAGACCCAGGTAATGAAGTCCGGTGTAGAGAATGCAGAAGGTGAGAATTCCTTTGATCAGCCGGGCCGGGACAAATCGCTGCATTCTGGCGCCGCAGTACATGCCGGCAAAACCGCCCAGACCGAAGAGCAGGCCGAGCCGCCAGTCCGGTGCAACGGCCATGTCCGGCACAAACGGAGCCATGGCCTGAAAAAAGGCAACTCCGGCAAACGAGGTGATCATGGTGCCCATCAGGGCCGCCCCTGCCACAGTGTAGACGGGCAGGCCGAAGAAGGAGACAAAAAAAGGCGCAATGATTGCACCGCCGCCGATACCGTATACGCCGCCTATCACTCCGACAGTCAGACTGAGCGCCATGATGGCCGGGGTGGAAACGCTGTACTCTCTGCCTTCAAAGGTATAGCGCAGGCTCTGCAGGGTAAAAGAGGTGTCGGACACGGTTCCTGTCCTGCCGGTGTCTGTCTCTTTTTTTGCAGGGGCAGGACTGCTTTTTTTGAAGATATCGCGCAGGAGTCGAACACCGATATAGAGCAGCACCACAGCGGCAAAGCGTTTAAACATCGCCGGGTCGGGCAGATATTTCACCCGGATTACGGCTCCGACCAGTACCCCGGGCAGAGTGCCGATGATGACCGCCCAGGTGAGTGGCCAGACCATGCGTCCCTCTTTGATGTAGCGGTACACCCCGCTGGGGATGGCTACTATATTAAAGATATGGTTGGTGGCACTCACCGACGGTGAGTCAAAGCCGAGCACGCTGACCTGGAAGGGCAGCAGGAGAAAGGCCCCTGAAACTCCGCCCATGGAGGTAAAAAACGAAATGCCGAAGGCCACCAGGGGCGGCAGCCAGGGTTGGACATTTATGTCGGCAACGGGAAAATACACGGCAGTGCTCAGTTACTCATCGATCCATTTTTCCAAGGCGTCGATAATCTTCCTGGCCTGTTTTGCACTGGAAATATTGAACTTAGACTTGGGCATGTACTGGCCGTTTCGTTTCTGGTAGCGGCGAATGGTGTATTTATCCGCGCCGTATTCCTTTTTGCTGCGGTTGTAGTCCTGGTAGCGAAACAGGATGGTGGTCCAGGCACCTTTGGACAGGATTTCCTTGTCCAGCTGTTTGACAATAAGAATGTCGTCCTCTTCATAATTAATGCTTATATCATCAATTTCTGCGCTCATCTGTTTCCTCAAGAGTTTTGAATATCGTCTGCATGATCCTGTTCTCTTATAGCACAGCGATAAAAAAACACAAGAGGACATGGTTCAGCTGCATTACTGCACCTCCTTTTCGCGCCTGCGCCGCTGTTCACGCCGCTGGGCCGCCTCATGGTATCTCCGTTTAGCCTCACGGGTACCCGGGATGTATTCGGGAATCGGCACGGGACTGCTTTCATTATTCAGGGCGACAAAGGTCAGGTAGGCCGAGGCGATATGCCGGGTTTCGCCGCTGCGCATTTCCTCACCCTCCACCCGGACTCCGATCTCCATGGAGGAACGGTGGGTCATGTTCAGGCAGCCCTTGAGGGTCAGCAGGTCTCCCACGTGAACCGGCCGGTGGAAGTCGATCCGGTCAATGGAGGCGGTGACCACGTTGGTCCGGGCAAACCTGGTGGCAATGACAAAGGCGGCATCATCAATGAGCTGCATGATGACCCCGCCGTTGACATTGCCTGCCGGGTTGGCGTGATAGGGCATCATTACATGGGAGATAACATTACCGCAAAATTCTGAACTGCTGCAGCTGCTCATACTTTTTTCCTGTCCTTTGTTCTGCTGTCAGCAGATCCGTTTTTTTGTTTCGGTGGGAAGTTCGCCAAACATTCTCTTGTACTGCCGGGAAAAGCGTCCCAGGTGATAAAAACCCCATTCCATGGCTGTCTCGGTAATGCTTGTGCCGGCAGCGCCGCCCCACAGCGCATCACGGACGCCGTTGAGCCGCATGATCTGCATATAGCATTTGGGAGAGACACCGAACCGTTCCTTAAACTCCAGGCAAAGTGAGCGTTCCGATGTCCCGACCGCATGGCAGAGTGTATCAACCGAGAGGGGAACCTTTAAATTGCTGCGGATATACTCCTCCGCCTGCCGGGCAAGGTCTATTCGCGCCGGGGTCTTTCTGACAGCCGCCCCGGCTGCACTCCGCTGAGAACCGTCTTGATGACATTATGTTCAATAAGCTCATCCTCCCATGCTTCACGGGATATTGATGTGCTCTGGAGCGTGCTGAGAACTGTACAATGCCCGGTGGTTATTCTACCATAGAATTTTACCCGTCCAAACTGTTTGTGTTCAATAGGCCAGTACACGGGGACTGCTCCCGCATCTCATCTGCGTCATGGCTGCGCAGGTCAAGGAGCAGTGACGGTTTAAAGAGGCCTGTGCCGGTATTTGAGTGAAAAAAATCCATGGATTTGGCAGTTTTCGGATAGAATTGTCAGGTGATCCATAGTAATTAGACATATAATAATATGGATTATTATATCTATACCATGCAGAACTGAATTTTACCCGTCATTAATCAGGAAAGAATACTATGCAGTCCTGCCCGAGGTACCGGGCCGCAGAGCAATTTAACAAAATCTGCAGCTCCCGTAATTTTGCAACCGATTTAAAAATAACTTCTCCAGGAGAAAAAAATGGAAAAATTATTCAGTTGTTCCCTGGCGCTGGCCGCCGCAGTTTTGCTGTCAGGCCCTGTTCAGGCCTGGGCAGGGCAGGCCGCGCCCGGCTTTAATACAACAATTCCGGACTATATTATGACTCCGGATAAGGTTGAAACCCGTATCGGTGAGCTGAGTTTTTACGACGGCATTCCCGATAAACCGACTTTGGACAAGTTGTATGATAATCTTGATTTTATGCGCGGAGTTGACGTATTTCTCAACTTTATTCCGGCCACTTCCATTGAAGCCATGCGCATGGGAATGGCTGATCTCGGGGCGGATGCATCAAATAAGGTGTTGATTTTTGATGATCTGATGGATTCCAATCCTCTTTTTCTGACCGGTAACACCGATACCGTGTATGCCGCTGCCATCCTTGATCTGGAAAAAGACGGGCCGACCGTTGTCGAGGTACCGCCCGGCTCCGGGCCCGGCACCTTAAATGATGCCTTTTTCCGCTTTGTCGTTGATATGGGTGCCCCGGGGCCGGATCGGAAAAAGGGCGGCACTTATATTATTTTGCCTCCGGGATACAAAGGCGAGCTGAAGCCGACGCCCAATACCTTTACAGACAACAGTTCCAGCAAGGCAATTGTGGACGGCGAACTGCGGGATGTCTGGATCGCCCAGTCCAGGAGTTATACAAACTGGCTGATCCTCAGAGGCTTTCTGGTCAACGGCAAGCCTGACGCCGCCTCAACAATGTATCGTGAAGGGTTGAAAATTTATCCCCTTGCCCAGGCAGATAATCCGCCGGCAATGCAGTTCATCAACGGCTCGGGCAAGGCCTTTAATACTATCCATGCCAACACCACTAAATTTTACGAGGAACTCTGGCATGTCCTCCAGAAAGAACCGATCTCCTTTATCGATCCGGAACTGCGGGGCCAGGCTGCTGCCATCGGTATTGTAAAGGGACAGCCCTTTGCACCGGATGAACGAATGCAGAAAATCCTGGTTGATTCCGCCGCGGTCGGCAATGCAACGGCCAGGGCTATCTCCCTGCGGCCCAGGGATAAAAATGCCTTTCTCTATAAGGGAAAGCAGTGGTACACGGGCTTTGTCGGCAAAGACTATCGCTGGCTGGACAATACAGGGGTTCGCGGCCGCAACCTGGATGCCAGGACGCTTTTTTTCTATTCCGCCACGGTCAATACACCTGCCATGGCGTTGGAGATTCCCGGGGTTGGGTCCAACTATGCCTTTGCCACCAGTGACTCCAACGGGGATATCTTGTTTGGTGAGAAAAACTACAAGGTGAATATCCCGGCCGATGTACCGGCCAGGGATTTCTGGTCAATAGTCGTCTATGATCCGCAGACCCGTTCTGAACTGCAGAGCGGGCAGCCCTACCCAAGCAAGAATAACAAGCGGGATAAACTGATCTATAACGGCGATGGTTCCGTTGATCTCTACTTCGGTCCTGAGCCGGTCAAGGAATTTGAGGCCAACTGGACCCAGACAGTTCCTGGCAAGGCCTGGTTTGTCCTGTTTCGTCTCTACGGCCCTCTGCAGCCCTGGTTTGACAAAACCTGGCAGCTCAACGACTTTGAACTGATCAAATAGCAGAGCGGGCAGGCTGGGCTCTATCAGGAGACAGTGCAGAAAAACTGCAGTATCCTGTCGGGCCCATTTTTGTGATGCAGATGAGGCATATTTGATGCCGTTTTTGAGAAAAATGAGGGTGGTTCCGGGGGCATATCTCTGCGTCATACTCAAAAAATAATGCTGGGAATATGCGGCCTGCGCTGATTCTTTCGCAATCCTCGGAGTCTACGCTTACCTGACCCCGAACGAGGTAAGCGCAGACTCCGAAATCCTCATTTATGGACAGGCACAAACTGGTAAAATAATCTCCCGCTTTCATCAGCTATCTGGAGGAACACTTACGCAGAAGCGAATATACCGTGAAGTGAACCCGGTCAATATCGCAACAACACTTGCCGCCATCATAGGCACCAAACCACCTTCCGGTTCCCACGGGGCAGCTTTGCAGGAAGTTATGGATGATTTGTAAATCGGGGCTAATTGCCTGGGGTAATCTGATTTCTCAAATAACTCTTCGGAGTACCCTGCATAATCTCTTGCTTTGCTTGCCGTATTCGTTCTTTCTGGTTTTATCGAGTAACATCAAGGCGCGTCAACATGAGAGATGAACGAGGGAGGCAAAAACTTCGATCAAGATACTCTGAAAAAAACAGCAGCATGAATCATTGCATTTTTAATATCCCTTACCCAGAGTTTCTGAAGGGTATTCTCCAAAATGTCTCTTATACTCGGCGCTGAAACGCCCCCAGGTGGAGAAAACCGTAAGAAAAGGCGATATCGGAGACAGTTGTATCTTTTACAGTGGATTTCCGGAGCTGCCTGTACACTGCATTGAGCCGGTGGATTGTCAGATAGTGGCGTGGGCTGATACCGTATATTTTATGAAAAATGCGCCTGAGGGTAGATTCACTTTTTCCGGACAGGCGGCAGGGGGTCAAAGAAAGTGCTGGCCTGGCCTGGATACACCCAGGATTGTTTTTCAGCTTCTGAAGGTACTGTTTCCTGTTTTTGCTCTACTTCTTTTTCTATAGAATTGTCCGATGGTTATTTGTTCTACAATTAAGAGAAGACATCACCCTGCCATAACATTTTTACAAAATCTTTTGCCGGAACAACTTCAATTCCATCATCTGTTTCCCTGCTTTTTTCTTCAAGGCAGATTATCATTCTTCGTTTTACAGATGGATGGTCAACTTTCAGGTTTCTTAGACCTTTAAGATGTTTTGCGTTAATTTTTTGTGATGCTTTTGCTTCAATGGCTACTTCCATATCATTTATAATGAAGTCAGCTTCTGCTCCGCTGGTTAAACGCCAATACGATAATTCGGCAAATGCTTCACTATACATGTTACAAGCTGTCAACTCATGAAAACACCAATTTTCAAAGGCCTTCCCATACAGTTCACCCCCCTGTTCGAGAACCCCTCTTTTAGCCAGAAAATTGACGACACCAACATCTGAAAAATAAAACTTTGGTGCTGCAGCTACACGCCGTTTAGGTCGTTTACGATAACTTGGCAGCCACCTGCCAAGCAGTGTATCCTCAAGAATTTGATAATATTCCTTAATCGTTTTACTGGATACACCACAATCACGGGCAATGGTCGAAAAGTTTACGGGTTCAGTATCTGACAGAGCCGCCATATTTAAAAAATCTGAAAACACAGGTAAATTACGAACCAGGCTTTCTGCAGCAATTTCCTCTTTTAGATAATTGGCAACATATGCATTCAGTAATCTGCGCGGCTGGGGGGACAAATAAATCCTTGGCAGATAGCCATGATTCAAAAATCTGTCCAGATCAAACCCCGGCAGGAACTCCCCTGCAACAAAACCGAACAATTCATAACGTATTGCCCTGCCACCAAGTAAATTGGCGTGTCCCCGTTTTACCTTTCTGGCACTTGAGCCACAAAGAGCAAAATGAACATGGCGGTTTTCATGAAGCCAGTGCACTTCATCTAAGAGGGCTGGAAGCTTTTGCACTTCGTCTATCACCACAAATGGCATTTCCCCCTCGCGAGGTAATTCCTGGCGAAGCAACTCAGGTTTATTCAAATAACGACGAAATTCTTCTGCCTTTAACAAGTCTATCCAGACGGCATCCGGATAGGTGCTTTTTAGCAATGTAGACTTGCCTGTCTGTCGTGGCCCCCACAGAAAGAAAGTCTCCTGTTGTGCAGGTGGCAGATGCAATTTTCGCTTTTTCATGATGCCCTATGACGTGATATATTGAAGTTGTACTTCAGTATATCGCGATATATTGGAGTGTCAAGCCGGTATTTCTTGCCATCATCTGCTCATTCTATTTCGTTACAGCTTTCAGAACACGGCCATTGGGCCAAACCACCTCGAATGCCTTATTCCGGCCTTCTCGAGTAATGGACCTACCCCCATTCTTAAACCACGAGCTGACGAGATTTAACTGGAGTCTGCCGGCAGGCACCTGATCATTTTCGATAACGCATAATATTTTTCGCACAATTTGAAAAGAAATGGGGGCGTTGTCATAGTTGCTGACATCATAGACGGGATAACTTCCCCCCCTCCTTCCCCCTTGGCTTTGACTACCTGCCCGAGTACTGTTGGCTGTCTTGGCGGCCTGGATAGCAGGGATCATAGGAACTATATTTTGCTCCATTGCTTTGGTTTCGGATTCAAAAAATCTTCTCTTGATGGACCCTGTAAAATCTTGGGGCGGCAGATGCCGCTGCAGGTTATTTTTTTAAGGTGTTGATATACTGCCTCAGCTGTTCACCCAGCGGATTGGCAGGATTTGTGGACGTCATCTGCTCGGCGACCTCTTCGGCTTGCTCAAACTTCCCCCTGCTCAGATAGAATCGGGCCAGGGTTTGCAGGTACTGCAGGTTAGCGGGATCAATTGCGACAGTGCGCTGCAGGGCCTTTTCCGCCTCTGCATCACGACTGAGAAAGACCAGGAGCTGGCCGAGGTTATACCAGATTCTGGCATTGTCCGGCAGCCCGGCTGCTGCCTTGGCAAGATGCCTGACCGCTGCTTCATACTGTTTCTTTTCCGAGAGCAGCAACCCCAGGGAATAGTGGACATCAGGCAGATCAGGATGCGTTGCCAGTGCCTTGCGCAGCTGCTCTTCAGCCAGCTCGTTTTTTCCCTGTCGGGAGTAGAGCACTGCAAGATTCATCCGGGCTGCATAAAAATCACGGTTAATGGCCACGGCCTTTTTCAACTGTTTCTCTGCCTCTGCAGGTTTGCCCCGATAGCTTGCCAGGGCACCGAGATTCTGTCTGGAGGCGGCAAAATCAGCTGAATAGAGTGCTGTTGCTTCAAATTCTGCCAGGGCAGCCTTAAACGGCTCCTGGTATCTTTCAATAAGCTGGTCCGCCGGGAGACGGGTCAGGGTTCTTGCCGCCTCTATCCGTACTCCTTTGACCGGATCATCAAGAAGCGGTCCTGCCAGCTTCATCAGCTCAGCGGCCGACAGTTGAGGCAGATAGAGCAATGCTGTTCTACGCAACAGATCCCTGTCGTTGGTCAATGCGTGCCGAAACACTTAGCAGCGACAGTTAGACATATTGTCCCCGGAACTCCCCGGTCATTGTACTGGAATGTTGGCAATTTGTGAAAAAAGTTCTATACTGTGGAGTATGGGCACATTACAAGAATACACACCTGATATTTTGCAGATAGCGACCAGGCATGGTGCGCGAAAGGTTCGGGTTTTCGGATCATTCTCTGCCAATACTGCCACCGCTGCCAGTGACCTTGACCTGCTCATCACTCTTGAAAAAGGCAGGGATCTCCTCGACCTGATCGCTTTTAAACAGGAGCTTGAAGAGCGGATCGGTCGCAAGGTTGACGTGGTTACGGAGAACGGATTAAGCCCCCACTTGAAAGAATCAATTCTTGCTCAGGCAAAGCCTCTGTGAAAGACGATCTGATTTTTTTGCAGCATATATTTGATGCCATTAAGGATATCGAAAATTACACGAGTGATGGAGAGAAATCCTTTTATTCCACTAAGATGATTCAGGATGCTGTTATCAGAAATCTTGAAATCATCGGTGAGGCGGTAAAAAACATCAGCCCTGCCATCCGTCTTGAATATCCTGACGTACCCTGGAAACAGATCGCTGGTTTGCGGGATGTCCTTATCCATCACTATTTCGGGGTGGACCTTGAGACGGTGTGGCTCGTTGTGGAAAAACGTCTGCCTGCTTTATCGGAACGTATTAACTTTATTCTCTCCCGCCGCTAAATTTTCATCCCCTTAAAGAAATAAAATTTTACAAGCAGCCCCGAATTCCGTGGACTGTATCCATACCTTTTTTGGGAAACAGCATACTTTGGTGTTACAGTTACTATTGCCACACTGAAGGTTTGAATGATCCTATCAGTATTTCAACTTGACTCTACTACTGTGATGGTAAGATTTCAATTCAGTGACAAGTAGTACTGCTGAGGAACTTGAAAAACTGGCTAAAAAATGGCAGAATTTTAAACTGCAGGTAAACCCGCTTACCGATGAACTGGGAAAAACGGCTGGTGATACCGGCTCGGCTCTTGCTCTTGCCGCCGAAGAACTCAAGGCAGGCTACGAACGTATCCGCAAATTATTGTAAGCAATCTGTATGGCTTTGTTAACTACGTCAGGGAAGTCAGGAACAATGATCACCATTTTAT
Source organism: Desulfobulbaceae bacterium (assembly GCA_015486315.1). Taxonomy (GTDB): domain Bacteria; phylum Desulfobacterota; class Desulfobulbia; order Desulfobulbales; family Desulfobulbaceae; genus Desulfobulbus_C. The sequence goes on along the minus strand of WFRY01000399.1, from coordinate 4,702 downwards.
TGATTGCACACGTACTCGGTTTTTTTTCATCGTTCCACGCCCTGATGTCCACCCGTACCTCCCAAGGTTCCATTGCCTGGATTGTTTCTCTCAACACCTTTCCTTTGATTACTGTACCCGCCTATTGGGTTTTCGGCCGAAACAAATTTAAGGGCTATGTGACTTTGCGTCAGCAGATGGAATCCGGGTTTGACGAAGATGTGGAAATGATCCGGAAAAAGGTCGCTCCGTATGTGCAGAAACCAAACCGTGACACCGGCAGCACTCAGGTGGCGGCACGCCTGGCGGACCTGCCGTATTTTGGCGGCAACAGTGTTGAACTGCTGATCAATGGTGAAGTAACTTTCTCCTCTATTCTGACAGGGATTGACCAGGCGGAAAAGTATGTCCTTGTCCAATTTTACATCGTCCGGGATGATGAACTGGGCCGTAGATTGAAGAAACATCTTGTTTCCCGGGCCCGGGCCGGGGTGAAAGTCTGGTTTCTCTATGATGAGATCGGTACGCGCGGTATTGACTCCTATCTGCAGGATTTACGGGACGCAGGTGTTGTGGTCAGTTCTTTTCATTCTACCCGGGGTGGTGGAAACCGCTTCCAGCTTAATTTTCGCAATCATCGTAAGATTGTTGTGGTGGATGGCAAAGCCGGCTGGGTGGGAGGGCTCAATGTGGGTGACGAGTATCTCGGCACCAGGTTTAATCCTCCCGATTGGCGTGCCAACTGGCGTGACACCCATATGAAAATTGTCGGTCCTTCGGTACTGCAGCTCCAGCTTTCCTTTGCCGAAGACTGGCATTGGGCAACGGGTGAAGAGCTGTCGCTCACCTGGGAACCGGTTCCTGCCGAGAGCGGCAAGGGAGCTGTCCTTATCCTGGCCACAGGACCTGCAGACCGCCTGGAATCGTGCAGCCTGATGTTTCAGCAGGCCATTCACTCCGCCCGGGAAAGGATCTGGATAGCAAGCCCGTACTTTGTTCCCGACGAAGCTGTCATGGCGTCGCTGCACCTGGCCGCACTAAGGGGTGTGGATGTCAAAATCATCATCCCTGATGCACCTGACAGCAAGCTGGTGTATTATTCATCCTTTGCCTTTATGGGCGAACTCCTCGAATCGGGTATTGAAGTATATCGTTACGAACCCGGTTTCCTCCACGAGAAAGTGTTCCTGGTAGATGACCGCGTGGCCGGTGTCGGTACCGCCAACTTTGACAACCGTTCCTTTAGACTGAATTTTGAAGTAACTGCTTTGGTCGTTGATGATATATTCGTTGCCGAGGTTGAGCAGATGTTCAGGGATGATTTTGCCCGGTCGCGCCTGATGACGACAGAGAGGCTGGAGAATAAACCATGGTGGTTCAACGTCCTCTCACGGGCCTCATATCTCACTGCGCCAATCCAGTGAAACCGACGGTTTATGAAAAATCGGACACAGTGCCGGGTTATGGGCAGCAAATATAAATGGAATGGTGTTCCCAGGCTCTCCCTGGGAGAGCCCCTGTTCTTCCGGAGCCAATGACTTTGCCCTTCACCAGCACTGGTTTCCTTTAATCTTGACATTCGTATGCATTGATCGGTATAATTATGCATACACATTTAAGGAGATCGTTATGCGGACGACATTGGATTTACCTGAAGATTTAGTTGCCGAGGCAATGAAAAGTACCGGCATCAAGACTAAAACCAAGGTCATCATTACTGCCCTTGAACAGTTGATCAGGAGATCAAAAATTGCTGAAATCAAGAAATACCGCGGCAAAGTCGATCTGGACATTGACCTTGATGAACTCAGAGGGCGAAATTGTCAGTCCTGATAGATTCATCGGTATGGATTGAATACTTCCGCAATGGCAATAATTATGAAAAGTTAGATTTTTTAATCGATGAGAACCTGGTTGTCGTAAACGACCTGATTCTCACCGAACTCATCCCTTTCCTTCAACTGAAAAAGCAAGGTGGTTTAATAAAATTACTTCGCAGTATCAATACGTTCGAGATCAATGTCGACTGGGATCAGCTCAATGATTTACAGTATTGCTGTCTTCTGAACGGTCTCAATGGGGTAGGGATTCCTGATCTGATTATCGTGCAGAATGCAATGCAGCATGGCGGGACAATCTATTCCCTTGATAAACACTTTACAAGAATGAGCGATTTTCTTGATTTCAGCATTTTCTGAAAATCGATCGTCCTGAAAAAACGTATGTCCTGGCCCGTCAACAGCGTTGCAGCAAAGAGTTCCCTCTCTCTTTACTGACTGATTACGATATCACCGGCAAAAAGAGAGACCGGATACTCCCTGATGCCGTCATTAACGGTTATGGAGTCGTGTTCATATCCCTTGCCACCGTCAACTAGGGTGAACTGTGCATCATTGACGGTAAAGGTTGCCGTGTTGCCGGAGATTGTAATATTGGTGGCCGAAACCTTGTCGCCAAGGGGATTGTCCGGCAGCATGTTGAAGTTGCTGTAGCCGATAACCGGTGCATTCAGGGCAAGGTCTTTCATGTATCTGCGCAGGTACCCTGTTTCCGGCAGGTATCCCGGTTCGCCCTCTTTGCCCACAGCAGGCTGCATCTCAAAATCCGCCCAGAGCTGAACAGTGTTCAATGTGCCGTCCTTATTGTAGTCAAATTCCATGGGCTCGGCATAGGCAACAGAACCGCTCAGGCCAGGGCGGCCGCCATCGGCGGCAGACACCGGCACACTCAGGCCGCTTACGGCAAGCAAGACGGCAAGGATCTGGAGCAGGGATTTGGTATGGTTATGCATCTTCATTGATCACTCCTTGGGCCTCTGTGATTCGAGCCGTGACAAGTTCGTACACCGCCTTGCAGGTATCCACGTAGCATGATTGCCCGGCCGCGGCTCGGCGCACCCGGGCTGCGGTCTGTTGGTCCTGTATGGTTGTTTCCAGCCAGTCGGCAAGCCGTTCAAAATCAATGGCAGGCAGGGTTCTGCCCGACGGTTCCAGAAACCAGGACAACTCGCTGAGACTTGCGATCTGTTCCCGGTGAATTCCGCTGGGCATGATCATTCTGCCACCATTCAGCCGCTTTTTAAACTCCACCGGCTGCATGATGCGCGCGGCTTCTTCTCTTGATAACCGGTTCATGCCTTTTCCTCCCCACCCAACCGTTTATGTTTTTCCAGTTCATCGGCTACAAAATCAAGATCCATGGCCGCAAGGGTTTCCCGGGTGGGCCAGCCGGTTGCAGGGTCACAGCCCTCAAGGGTGTAAAACCTGGTTTTCCAGTCTTCAAATTTTTCCCGGTCATGGCTGCGATGCATGATATCCTGGTAATGCCACTCTCCCTTTTCATCCCGGCAGGGCCAGAAGTAAAAGGGCAGCAGTTCAGCCTTGTCAAAGGGCTTGTCATAAATATAGTCGGCAAACTTGACCATGTCCCGGGTTCGTCCCTGCAGGGTCCAGATGGCATTGTCAATGGCCCAGATCTGTCTGCCGATTTCAAGGCCGTCAACAAAGCTCATATTATCCCCGGTGACCGCATTCCAGAAGACCTGTTCACCCGCCTTTTCAGAGCCGGTGGCACCCTCGAAATCCTCGGTATTGGTGTTGAACAGATCCGCCCAGCGGAAATCGCAGAGCAGGGCGGAATTCTTCCAGAACCGGCTGTAATGGATATGCCAGCGGGTCAGCTGCATGACGTCCTCGGAGTACATATTGGGTGTTGAGTAATCAAGGGCGGCAGTACTCTTCACGTAGGGTGCAAGTTTTGCCGTGACCAGTTTTGCCAGCTGTTCCGCCTCTATAAAGGGGCGTTGTCCAAAAAAGATGGAGACATTCACCTGCCAGAAGATCCAGTTGATGCAGTGGGAGTTCATGTCCCGGTCGCACATGATGGTCTCATAGCCCCATTCCAGCTCAGCCCTTGCATCGTAGCCATGTTCGGGCATGCCCCAGTAGGGAAAGAGCAGGTGGCCGGAGTTGTGATCTTCCTCGCGTCCCCAGGCATGCGCCGCCTGCACCCAGCCATCGGCAACGCCTGCGCCGATGTCTGTTTTATCTGCAATGGCATGGATAAACTGTTCAGCAAATTCCATGGAGCCGATTTTTTCCCAGTCAAGCTCTGAGGGAATCTTCTTGCCGGGCCCGAGCACCCCTTCATGGAAGAGGTACTCCAGCCATTCCAGCCCAGCCATGAGGGGATAGGTGTTGACTCCCAGACGGTTGCACAACTCACCGGCCCGCATGATAATCTCAACTGATTTTGCCTTGTCGCCCTTGGTCCACTTACCGGCATGGCTGCCGTACCAGGCTGTTTCCTGACAACTGACCTCGTTGCCGTAGCCGATATCAAAACGGGCCCGACAGCCGTTGATACAGCCCTGACAGGACTGTACCCGGCGTCTCTTGCTCGGAGAATCACAGAAGAGCACCGGCTTGGCTGCCTGACCAAAAGGCCCCCAGTGCCGCATGTCCGGATTCTCGTTATCGGCAGCATAGTACTTTTTGGCATCCAGGCGGGCCTGGACCAAGGCTGCCGGATCGGCAATATCAACCGATCCCGAGCCGTGCACGGAAATGGCCTTCAGGTTTTTAGAGCCCCAGACCGCCCCGAAACCGCCCTGGCCGGCACCATTGCCGGCATCGTGCACAAGGCAGGCCGTGGCCACCTGGTTTTCTCCGGCAGGGCCGATGGCCAGTACTGCCGGTTTCTGGGTGGAATAGCCGGTGCCTCC
>WFRY01000398.1 GCA_015486315.1 Desulfobulbaceae bacterium | reverse complement strand
GAATAATGCTTTTATAGTCACTTAGAGCAAAGTTGGACAATCCGTTTCGTCATCCCCCGGAGTTGTAAACCTCGTCATCCCCGAGTGTTGTTATCGGGGATCCAGGAATTTGTTAATGGCTGAGCTTTGTGGGTAATCAGATTTATTTTTGATATACTCGGCAAGAGTCGCCAGGGATTGCAAAACAACCCTGCTTGTATTTTCCGAGTCCATTCTTACACCATATTCCTGTTGAACAGTTACAGCAATCTCCAAGGCATCCAGGGAGTCGATCCCCAATGGAGAGTCCGGGCCGATCAGGGGATCATCGCGAACAATCTTGTCCATCTCCACATCTTGCAGGTTGCAGGTTGTACAAATAAGTTCGAGCAGTTCTCGTTCAAAAGGTTCCATAGATATTTTGTAACTACTCACAGGGTACCGAATCTTTTCGCGATCAGCCCGGCTCACGTATGACTGATACGCTGCACCAGGCTGATCACAAAACTCTCCCGCACCCTCTCAGTATATTTTGGGGGCTTAAGCGCGTGCAGCAGGGTGTTCATGGAGCGATTACTATAAGACTATACTCGTATTCGAGCCAGTTTCCAGGCAAGAAGGGTTGTCACTAAAAAAAACAGAACGAGTCGAACAAGGTCATCGAGAACGGCATACAGAGAATATCCTCGAATCAGCAGATCATGGAAAGCCGATAAGCCCCAGTTAATCGGCGATATGACACTTAAGCGCTGCATAACCCGGGGCATGGCATAGACAGGCACCATCACTCCGCCAATGGCTGCTGCGGCTACTACTGTGGTTGCTCCCAGCGTAGATGCCTGTTCATAGGTGCTGCAGGCCATGCCCAGAAATATTCCATATCCGCAGGCTGCGAGACTTGAAAAGAGAACTGTAAGCAGAACGGCGGCAATATTTTGTGAAACAGTGAAGCTTGGAAGGCCAATATATGGAAACAAAAAAGATCCGATAAGTCCGATAAGCAGGAACTGGCAGAAGCAGACACCAATATAGGCAACGACTTTCCCGGCAAAGAGAACAAGATGGGAAACAGGTAGAGATGTCAGACGTATCCAGATGCCGGATTTCCGTTCCTGCAGGATTGCACCGGCAATGGGGATGGCGGTAAAAAACATACCAAATAGCGCCCAGGCAGGCACGTTTTGCTGTACCGGATTATAGCAATGCATGTTTACCGGTCCGGAGGTTGTACGACTGTCCTCTAAGGTAAGAAGAGGCTGTCCCGGAAGCTCAGAGAGTCCGACAAACTGCAGTTCTCCAAAATCCGCTGTACCGGCAAATTTATCCAATATTTTTTTCAGCTCCCTGTCCAGGTTTCCAATCTTTGTCTCCAGGGCAACAGTTTTCAGGGCCATCTGCAGTTGCGCGGTTAGGGCGGAACGAAAACCGAGCATGATTCCGGGATCCCAAAAAACATGGACGGAAACCTGCGCGGTGGCGTTTCTTTTTTCCTGCTGTTTGTTTTTTTGAAAAAAATGTGCGGCCTCCTCCTGCATTTTAACAGAGGAACCTGCCGGTATAACAACACCAACCTGATAGTCACCGGCAGCAACTGCTGCCTGAATATCCCCAATGTTTTTCCGCCCACCCCATAAAACAATTTCAATGTTTCCTGTTTCCAAAAAATGGCGCAGTGATTCTCCAAGGTATCCCTCATCCAGGTCAAGAAACAGCATCTGGGTCTTTTTCTGCCCGGTAAGTTCCATGACATTTTCCTGAACAAGGGTAATCACCATAACCAGGAGCGCAGGCATGAGGAACAAGACAAGCAATCCGGATCTGTCCCGCTTAAGCAACAGAAGTTCTTTAATGACGGCTGTGATTAATTTCAATTTGTTTAAAAAACGATAGTGAGGGGGGGGACACGCGCTGAAACAATTCAGGGATGGAAATTACGTGTCACGGAGTTGCCTTCCTGTCAGACCCAGAAAAAGGACTTCCAGATTTCGAGTTCCGCTTTGCTGCAGCAGTTCGGTCGGGGTTCCTTGTTCTATAATTCTTCCATGGTCGATAATACCTATCCGGCTGCAGAGTTCATGGGCTTCCTCCATATAATGGGTGGTGTAGAGGATTGTCGTGCCGTTGCGATTAAGCTCTACCAGTTGTTCATGGATTAAGTGCCTTGACTGAGCATCGATACCGACAGTCGGTTCATCAAGAAAAAGAATTTGAGGGTTATGCAACAGACCGGTTACAAGGTTCAAGCGTCGCTTCATTCCCCCGGAATAGGTGGCAACAAGGCGTGTCGCCTTATTGGTGAGCCCGGAAAATTCTAAACATCGGTCAACCCGGTCCTGCAGTTTGTTTCCTCCAAGACCATAAAGTCTCCCAAAAAATACAAGATTTTCACGAGCTGTAAGTTTTTCATATACGGCAATGTCCTGCGGAACCAGACCAACAACCTGCTTGATTGCATGTTGCTGGTTCCGGTAATCCATTCCCAGAATTGAGATCGTACCGCTGTCGGGCGGAAAGAGACAACTGAAAATGGAAACAGCTGTGGTTTTTCCGGCACCGTTTGCCCCCAGTAACCCAAAAAAATCTCCTTTTTTTATACAGAGATTAAAATTATTCAAAGCAGGATTTACCGAATTTTTATATTTTTTGACCAGATCAACGGCCGTGATCGCGCAGTCCTGCTCTCTTTGCGGCCCTGGAAACGGAGTTGTTTTCATTGAGCCTCTTTCAACCAGAGCCCCAACTGCCAAAAAACCTTTTTTTCCAGCGCTGCACACGCACGGATTTGTTCTGCCATCGCAGTATAAGTGTCACCGTTGCGAGTGCGATTTTTGCAGACACGGGCGGCCATGACCGCAAATTGACGCCAACTATCCCCTGCTGAAGTCAGCAGGGACGCACAGTCGCGCAAAAATGGTTCCTGTAATTTTTCCGAACTTTCCTGGAGAAAAGCAGCGTACATAAAACGAAACCCGCCACCGCCGGTACCTATTTCTTCCTGCATACGGACAACGTGTCCCAAATGGAGATCTGCACGTTCCCGGCCTAAACGATCAGGCCATTGTTCAAGTCGACGGGCCATAAATCGTATTCCCCTGACACCAATCAGGGGGAAGGGATTGCCAAGCATCATCCGGCAGACGGATTTAATGCCTTCCATGACAAGAGGCCTATATTCCAGCTGTTTCGGCACCCGGGTCAGGTAATACATTTTTCCTTTTGGGGCGAGCGCACCAGAGGCGAATCGTGCTCGTGCAAGATCCTCTGCAGGACAACGAACCGGCCCGGGAAAAACCGGATCGCTTATGAGGTATTCATCACCATCTTTTCCATAAACTACAAGATTATGAGCATTAAAATGGAAACGCAACGCCTTGGGGAAATAGGGCAACCAGAAAACTCCGGTCTGCAGGCCGACCGGGATGGAATCTGCAAGCGCTGCATCCAGTTCTGCCATTGCCTGGTCTTGGTCCCGAAACTTTTTCCGGGAGATGTTGATGCCGGGTATTGTTGCAATCGTTTTCAAGATATGCCCGGCTGCAGCACGATAGGTGACAAGAGGCATGCCATTAATTCTGATAAACGGAAAGTAGCCGAAAAAAAGCCCTCCTCCAATTCCAAAGGCCATGGCTTCAGTGATATGTATCCCTTTCCAGGTCAGCAGGTTGGCCGCCACACCACTCTCACAATGGGCCGACTGACGATGAGAAAATGTAATCATGGGGCTGTCGTTCCCTGTTGTCCGTGATCGTACACCGGTGCTTTAAGTTTACAGCTTTTCAGATCCTCTTTGGAAACCTGAAAAAGTTCGGCATACTTCTCTAAACTTTTGGGGCGCAGCCATTTGAAAAACAAGGGGATGAAATGCATACGGACTCGCCAGCGTGACTGTCCTGTGTATCGGGCCAGAAGAGCAATATCCATTTGGTTGGCCGTCATGTAATAGTGCAGACAGCTTACCCGGCCGGCTTGTATTTTTTTCCTGGATTCAATAATATTTTTTTCTATCTCAATCCATGCCTGACGGTTGGCAACATTCATCGGTTTCCAGCCAGTGCCCGGAACCAATTCAAATTCTCCATCTTGATTGACGGAATAACTGACAATCCTTACTCCATCGGTTATCTCTTCATCTGTCGGATAATCAGGAGGGTGCATTACATGCCCGAGTAACCAGCATGGCTGGACCAAAATTCCGGACACAGCCACAACGAACGATGAAAGAAGCCACAAACATCATAGCCAGAGAAGGCACTTTCATATAAACAATATGCCTCAATTTAAAAGGTAATACCGATTAATACCTTACAGGAATTCAACGGATCGTTTGGCTCTTTGGCACCTGCATTGGAAATGTGATGATAGCGTACTTCCAACAGCAGATTATGCTCCTTTTCCATATCGTATTCAAGACCGATTCCGAACTGATAGTTTCCGTTCCACACAGCACCCATCCCCGGGATATTTGCAAAACTATACACCGGGCCACCGCCGCCGAACAGATAAGGTCGCCATTCTTTATCAGCCGTAAAGGTGTAACTGGCCAGAAAATTCAGACCGACCATAGCGGATTCATCGGGGCTGACAACAAAGGATATGGGCAGTTCAAGCAGGATAGAGTGAAATCCCTGGTACCAGCCGGAACCAATATTGTCGAAAATCATATGGTTATGACGAAAGATGAGGTCAATGGTCTCAACCCGCTGGGTTGTCTGGCCCCAGCCGGGAAAACTCTGGCCATAACCGCTAATAACGGCCCAACTGTCTTTTGAGGTATCAATAATACCGGCTCCGGCATAATCAACCCGAAAAAAGGAACAGATAATAAGGAGAAGTAACACGAACAACAAGGCTGTTTCTGCTCGTTTTGAGGGCTTTAACAGATAGATGATCATAATCTTTTATTATGGCTGAAGGGTGAATCCGTCATAATCGGATTTAAGGACTGTGAGCAGTTACCTTTGGGTCATTTTTTCAAGTGCTGTGATAGTATAGTTCTTTTTCAACTCATTAAAAAGCAGATTAAGTTCACTTTGCCAGTAGTCTGATAACTGTTTTTGATGCGGTGGAAGATCATGGAGCATGATGATGTCGCCCGGCCGTACCTTTTTGATAATTTTTCCGGCCAGATTTTTAATATTTCTGTTACCACGGTCAAGTGCCCTGCAACTGTAGTTGACCGCAAAAAGCCCTTCCCGGCCAAGTACTTTTTCTAAGTATGGGTTGCTTATACCTGCAGGTGGCCGAAAAAAATAAGGGTGTATCCCAAAGCCTTTCAGGATTTCCTGGGTTTCATGAATATCTGCCTGCAGGGTCTTGGCAGATCGCAGCATGAGAATGGGATCGTGCCGCAGCGAGTGGTTACCGATGGAGTGGCCCTGGTCGAGAATATCGGTAATGAGTTCGGGATGGGCGGCAGCCTTACGCCCCACAACAAAAAAAGTGGCATGCAGGCCGTGCCGGGCCAGGAGATCAAGCAGAACAGGGGTTGATTCCGGTGAGGGGCCGTCATCAAAGGTAAGGGCTACAGCGGTTGTGCCGGCTTTTCCCCTGCAGATAACGGGCAGAAAAAACCCGGCACAGGAAAAAAATGGTGCAGCCAGGCAGAGCAGCAGAAAGAGGAGCAGAACCGTTATGGCCAGCCCGGGTTTGAAAAAGAAAAGTACTGCCGCCAGCAGCAGGGCTGTCGCTCCGATTTTCTCAGCCGGGGATACATACACGGCCACAGCCTTACTTTCCACTGACAGCACCTGTGTCTACTCGGCCCACCAGCCAGACCAGTTCCGGATTGGCCCTGGTCACTTCATTCACTGCAACAGTGAAGCCTGCTCCTGCCATCAGCCCGGCCATCTCCCCGGCGGTGCGATAATGAGTTTCAAATCCTGACAACTGCGCCCGTTTATCCTCAAACAGCCAGTACCATGACGGCTTTGCCTCCGGTTTGATGACAAACCGGGCCACCAGAACTCCTCCGACTGCCAGGGACTGAAAGCTGTTAGCTAACAGTTCAATCGCCGTATCATCGTCCAGATAATGGAGCATGTCGAGCAACAGAAACACCTCGACCGGCTGGGGGAGAGAAGGGATTTCCGGAGCCCACCCCTGCCGGATATCTCCCCTGTTTCCTGCGGCGAGCGAGGCCACCCGCACCCGCTCCGAATTGGGATCAATGCCGTAGAGTCGGGCATCGGGAAAATATTCCAGACACCAGCAGGCCGGTACGCCGTAACCGCAGCCGATATCGGCAATCACCGCGACCTCTTTTTTCCCCCTGTGAGCCAGCATTCCCGGCAGCTCTGCAAACATGGGATCATACTTGAGTTTAAAGCG
>WFRY01000397.1 GCA_015486315.1 Desulfobulbaceae bacterium | reverse complement strand
TTTTGTAGAATAATCCCGACAGGAAGGCAAGAGCACATGACCAAATCAGACCTAATAGAAGAGCTATCCAAGCAATCAGACGTCCCTCTACGCCCCCTGTGTCAGGATAATTGTCGCCTCTTGTTGAAGAGTTGTGTGTGAAGAGGGGGGGGAAGTGGTCAAAAATATACGGAATTTCATCAACAAGAGATACAAAGAAGAATTGATCTTTGGAGATCCCGCCTCAATCAAGGATATTGAATTTCGGTTTTTGTAAAAATGGAAAAATTATCTCTATCAAAACAATACAGCGTTGATACGTTAGCCAAAGAGTTGAACTTATCAACAAAACTCAAAAATGGAATTCGGAAAAACTTTGGTGATCCCATTTCCATAAAAGAACTCAAGCAGATCACCAAACAAGATTTTTTGCAATGTAATCAATTCTGGTTGAAAAGCTGGAATGAATTCAACCATGCATTATCAGCAGTTATTATCCCAAACGAATCGGTAACGCTTATTGAGAAGCCAACAGTAAATTCTATAATCGTTGAAATTAATACCAGCAAAACTTTTGAAGAGGTTATACAAGGATTGGCTGATATCATGAATATAGGACAGGGATGAATAAAGGTGGATGATATTCAAAAATTTGCCCCTTCATGCGGATTGTCTGCAAAGGAAATAGGGATCATTAAGTTTCAGATCAAGAATATGATAAACCAACAGATTGCTCTATTGCCAGAACACGTTGAAATGAAATTATTTCTTCAAGGAACAGACGCATGGACGTTCAGGTGGTATTTGCTGAACAAGAAGTGTCCGATCTCGCCAAAAGAGCCTGTAGTCCTTGATGTCGTGGTGAAACTTAAAAAAGAATTCCACCAGTACCAAGACACAACGCAGTATAAATTTTCATGTAAGGCAGAGATGGTGGAGAATGACTTGTACCATCCTAAAATCACCATCAAGAAAATATCATAGCCTGGCATATAAGCCAATATTTCAACAAGTCAAATGAAAGCCGGCAGCTACACTCTTAGCGCCCCGAAACAACCTGTTAAACGTCTCTACAGCTTCTGAAGTAGGTTCCACGATAACCTCAATCCCTCTCTCTTCCAAACGATTCTTCAACCGATCACTGACCTTCATTAACCCTGAATTACCGGAACCGATCACAATAATATCCGGTTTCGCATCCAGAATATCGGCTACATCATCAATATCCACATTATGTCCCGTTTGTCGCCACCAATCAGGATACACTTGACCCTTGATTACTTTCAGGTCTGATCGGTAGTGTTTGCCTTGGATCGTTATGGAGCCGAATGAGTAGTGGTCTATCATATCCTTGTGAATCATTTCTTCTTACTCAGAATAAAGCCTACAATGGAGATAGATTTAGCTTTATCTTTTTCCCACTGAATTTTGAGATCTTGCAGAAGAGTCCAATTTGATAAGATCGTCTTCATCGTAGTCGTCTTTACCATTATGATAATTGTGAATCGCAATAGCGGTCGGCCATCGGTGGATTCCGAATGAGACACCGAACAATGGTAGTGCAATGATGAAGAATCTCGGTGAAATTTTTCCTCAATTTTCTGAGGCAGTGTAAGGTCTGTTTCTGATGCGGATCATTTTTACACCAATTTTACCACAGGCACAAAAAAAGCACTTAACCCAAAATGAGTTAAGTGCTTGAATTTGTTGGTAGCGGGGGAAGGATTTGAACCTACGACCTTCGGGTTATGAGCCCGACGAGCTACCAGACTGCTCCACCCCGCGATCCGGTCTGCAATTTAAATCATTCAGGCGCTGTTGTCAATAATGTTTTGGATAGACCTTTCACTTTTTTTTCAACTTTGCAGAATGCAGCTGATACGTTCATGAATCAGTTCGGGAAAAGGCATCAACCTTCCCTGGTGGTTGATGCAGGCGTGCTTGGTGAAACCTTTGACTAAGAGCTGCTCTCTGTCGGCACGGGGACAGGTGATCCGGTAGTGAAAACGGCAGGAGACTTTTTTTACTTCAACCAGGGAGGTTGCAATGGTGATCAAGTCATCATAGCGGGCCGGGGCCTTGAAACGGAGGTAACTTTCAGTGACCGGCAGGATTATGCCTGACTTTTCCATCTCGCTGTAGGGGACGGCGAGGCTGCGCATCATCTCTGTGCGGCCTATTTCAAAAAAACGGAGAAAATTGGCATTATAGACCACCCCGCCTGCATCGGTATCTCCGTAGATAACCCGGTGTTCAATCCTGAAAACAGGTTCTCTCATCTTGAGCTGCAGGTCAGCCATTTTTTCTCAGCTCGGACTCGACAAAACGGGCAAAAAATTCCGCACCACTGTTCAGGTTCAGGCCGTTTTTTTTCACCCCGGCCTTGATATTCTCTTCCGTATACCCCGTGCCGCCCGGGTGAGCAACTCCCCGCGAGTCATAGATAAACATGGGCACGGGCCAGTCCTCGTGGGTACGCCGGGCAAGGGGAGTGTAATGATCCATGGTCACCACCAGCCGGTAGTCTTCCCCCCGATTATTCATCTCGGCAGCAATGGGGGCCACGACTTTGGCATCAAAGTCTTCAATGGCCTGCACCTTATCCGGTACCGATCCCTGGTGGCCTGCCTCGTCCGGTGCTTCAATATGGACCAGGACAAAATCCTGCTCTTTCAGCGCCTCCAGGGCGGCATCCACCTTGCCCTGATAGTTGGTGTCCAGATACCCCGTCGCCCCATCCACTTCCTTAACATCAAGCCCGCTGCAGACTCCAAGACCTTTCAACAGGTCAACAGCGGATATCAGACTGCCGCTGATTCCATAGCGCTGCTGCAGGGGTTCCATGGCAGGCCTGCCCCCCTCCCCCCAGATCCAGATGGAGTTGGCCGGACGTTTGCCGTCAGCGATTCTTTTGATATTCACCGGATGTTCGGCAAGTACCTTTGCCGAACACTGCATCAGCTCTGCGAGGTAATCAACTGCAAGATACTGCTTGTAAAATCGGGTGACATCCTGATCCATATAATCATGGGGCGGCACGGTGTGGAGGGAATCCGGTACCGCTCCCCTGTGCATGAGCAGGTGACGGTAACTGATGCCGGGGTGAAAGGTCAACCTGTCGGTGCCGCAGGCCAGCTGAATTGCCGCAATCAACTCGGCGGCCTCTATAGTTGTGATATGACCACCACTGTAGTCGATCATTTCAACCTGATCACCGTCATAACGGACATTGACCAGGTTGCAGCGAAAGGCGACTTCATCCGGACCGATTGCGACCCCCATGCTGGCGGCCTCAAGCGGGGCCCGACCGGTATAATATTTTTCCGGTTCATATCCCATGAGCGACAGATTGGCCACATCGCTGCCGGGCGGGTAGCCCTGTGGGACCGTCCGGACCAGCAGGGGTTCTCCGGCTGCACATAACCAGTCGATCACCGGTTTATGCGCAGCCTCAAGCGGAGTTCGACCACCCAGCGCAGGTACCGGGGTATCCCCCATGCCGTCACCAATTAGAAGGATATACTTCATCAATCTTCAAAAGAAGCGGTTTCATCAAGCATGCGGATCTTGACCGTCGGCAGGCTCACCACCTCAAGGGCGTCGATTTCAGTCAGGGCGGCAAGAACCGATGACTCCTGCGCGGTGTGAGTAGAGATGACAATAGAAACCGGGCCGGACTGCTGGCGCCCCTTCTGGATCACGGATTCAATACTGATACCGTGCCTGCTCAAGATACCGGCAATGGCGGCAAGGACACCCGGTTCATCTTTTGCGGAAATCCTGAAATACCAGGGGCAGGACAGCTTCTCCATGGGCGTTATTGCAATATCCCTGATCTCGCCGGGCAAATAGGAGAGTGACGGCACCCTGCCCACTGAGCCGGCTGCGATATCTCTGGCAATGTCGACCACATCAGCGGCCACTGCAGAACCAGTGGGCAGTTTGCCTGCTCCGGGCCCGTACAGTAAAACATTGCCCACTGTATCACCGGTAAAATGGATAGCATTATAGGCACCGTTGATGGATGAGAGCAGATGGGATTCCGGTACCATGGTCGGATGCACCCTGGCCTCGACATTATCGTCATGGTTGCGACTGATGGCCAGCAGCTTGATGCGGCAGCCGAACTCGCGGGCAAATTCAATATCCATCGGTTCTATCTGCGAAATCCCCTCGGTGGCAATCTCATCATGGGTGATATTCATGCCATAGGCCATGGTCATTAAAATAGCCAGTTTATGGGCCGTATCAATCCCCTCGATATCATAGGTGGGATCGGCCTCGGCAAACCCGAGTTCCTGGGCATCTTTGAGCACATCGGCAAAGGCAATTCCTTCGTCGGTCATCCGGGTAAGAATATAATTGGCAGTGCCGTTCATAATGCCCATGATGGACAGAATCTTGTTGGCAACCAGCCCCTCTTTTAAAGATTTAATCACCGGGATCCCACCGCCCACACTGGCCTCAAAGCCAACCTCCACTCCTTTGGCGGCGGCAGCAGCAAAAATCTCTTTCCCCTCCTGGGAGAGCAGCGCCTTGTTGGCGGTCACCACATGCTTACCGGCGGCGATAGCGTCCATGACAAAGGTCTTGGCCGGTTGAATGCCGCCGATCAGCTCGACGATAATATCGATATCCGGATCATTGATCATCCCCTCGGCATCGTTTGTCAGCTCTGTGTCTGCAAACCGGGCAGGCAGTTCGGAAATCATAATATCAGCCACCCTGGCCAGCCGCACCGTCAATCCGCTGCGCTGTAGCAACCGCTCCTGCTGCGAGAGAAGCACTTCCGCCAGGCCGCTGCCCACGGTACCGAATCCGATAAGTCCTACATTAATTGTTTTCATAAGTATCAATTGTAATCATGGGTAAAGTAATTGTCGTGCCTGCGCCCGTTTCTACCCTCTTTAACACGAGTTGTCAAAAAGTATAGATCTACATTTTTCATAGCATATCACGTTCGGTTGCGTTATAGTGAGCGATTAAATGAGAGATCATTCATTTTTTTCCGGTCTCTTTTTACATGTACAGTCAACAGGTTATTTTATTATCCTCTTATTTCAATCCAACTACTATTAAGGAGACGGATATGAACATTCTTGCATTTGGACCTAACGGCAGCGGCAAAGGCACCCAGGGCGCCATCGTGAAAAAAAAATTCGGCATGGACCACATTGAGTCCGGCGCCATCTTTCGCGAGCACATCAAGGGCGGCACCGAGCTTGGCAAAAAGGCCAAAGAATATATTGAGCGCGGCGACCTGGTACCCGACGAGATCACCATCCCCATGGTTCTTGAGACCCTTGCTAAATCCAAAGAAAAAGGCTGGCTGCTTGACGGTTTTCCCCGCTCCCTGGCTCAGGCAGAGGCACTGGACAAGGCACTGAAAGAGTCCGGCATGGCACTTGATTATGTTATCGAGATCGTCCTTGACCGCCAAATCGCCAAAGAGCGCATCATGGGCCGCCGCCTGTGTGCCAATGACAACAATCATCCCAACCACATCGCCTTTGATGCCATCAAACCGGTTGAGAAAGACGGTAAGCTGGTCTGCCGCGTCTGCGGCGGCGAGTTAAGCGCCCGGGCTGATGACCAGGACGAAGTTGCCATCGGCAAACGTCACGACATCTACTATGACGATAAAACCGGCACCATGGCCGCTGTTAACTACTTTAAGAACAACAGTGATGCCAAGGTTATCTCCGTGGACGGTTCCAAGGGAATTAAAGAAATATCCGAGGAAATCCTCAGCCAGTTAGACTGATCTTTTTTCAAACTGTCTGCAGCGTTACCTGAAGCGTTTCCATGCCCATGGGCATGGAAACGCTTTTTTTATTTGACAGTACCACCTTTTTTAATCATTAATACAGGCCATGAAAACAATCATTTCCACCAGGCTTGACCTGTCAATAAAGGCCCAGAAAGCCTTTGCCGATGCTTCAACAGAGGCAATCATTGAACTGGCAGAGCTGATTATCGACACCGTTACCAACGGCGGCAAACTGCTTATCTTCGGTAATGGCGGCAGCGCTGCCGATGCCCAGCACATGGCGGCTGAATTTGTAAACAGGTTTCTCATGAATCGCCGTCCGTTACCGGCTCTTGCCCTGACCACCGACACCTCGGTGCTGACCTCCATCGGCAACGACTTTTCCTATGACATGATCTTTGTAAAACAGGTGCAGGCGCTGGGCAGCTCGAAAGATCTGGCCCTGGGCATTTCCACCTCCGGGACCTCGGCCAATGTTGTCAAGGCCCTGGCGACTGCCCGGGAAATGGGGCTTGCAACAGCAGCACTCACCGGCGGTATACATCCCCCGACAGGTGAGATCGCCGCCTGTACCGACCTGATCCTCAACGTACCCTCAGATGCCACACCCCATATCCAGGAAACCCACCTCTGGATTGAGCATGTGCTCTGTGAACTTGTAGAAAATGCCATCTTCGGCAACTGACAACATATCCGGTAACAACAAATTCCGCCGCCACCACTGCATGGATAACCGGCCGGCAGATCCGTGTTTGTCCCTGTCCAGCCGCATTTTCAATCCGTTAAGCACCTGCCGATAATTATTTATGACAAACCAGACAATTACCCCACTTGATTTCAGCGGATTACACACCTATTCCGTCTACAACCGTCATTCCAAGGTCACGGTAAAAGACTTTGCCGGTCCGGTCCACCCCGGCATGACGGTAAAAGAACTGCTGGCTGCCCTGCCTGCTCAGTTTGCCGGTGTTGATTTCCCGGAATTCATCCAGCGTACGGTAACAGCGATTCACAACAAACGCCCTCTCCTGCTCGGTATGGGGGCTCATGTCATCAAGGTCGGTCTGAATCCTGTTCTGATCGACCTTATGGAACGAGGCGTAATATCCGCCATTGCCTTAAATGGAGCCGGTATTATTCACGACACGGAAATTGCCATGGTCGGCCAAACCTCGGAGGAGGTTGCAGACGTACTCGGGACCGGGGCCTTCGGCGCGGCAAAAGAGACCGGCGAAGTGCTCAACAATGCCATCAACAGGGGAGCAGAAGAAGGTATCGGCCTTGGCGAGGCAGTGGGTAATGAACTGCTCAGGCAGGATTTCCCCTATAACGACCAGAGCCTGATTGCCCGGGCCCGCAGGCTGAACATCCCGGTGACCGTCCATGTGGCAATAGGTACGGATATCATTCATATTCATCCAAGCGCCGACGGGGCCGCCATCGGCCAAACCAGCCATTACGACTTCCGGGTCTTCTGTCGTCTGGTGAGCGGACTTGAAGGCGGAGTCTATCTTAACGTCGGCTCAGCCGTCCTGCTGCCGGAAGTTTTTTTAAAGGCCCTGACCGTTGTCCGGAACCTGGGCTATGAGGTTAAAAAAATTACCACGGCAAACTTTGATTTTATCCGCCATTACCGTCCGGCCACCAACGTGGTCCACCGCCCGACAATGGAAGGCGGCAAGGGATTTAACTTCACCGGCCACCACGAACTGATGATTCCCCTGCTTGCAGCTGCAATAGTGGACAGGCTGGAATCTATCTGATATAGTCCCAATCCCCTGAACAGAACGGCAGTTCATTAATACACTGCAGACCGGGAACCAGAGCCGGTTGTGAAAGTATATTTGTCGAGCTGAAACTTGATAATCATCAGGAAAAAAAAGATGAAAAAACTGATAAAAATCGGTACCCGGGCCAGTTTGCTGGCAACAACCCAGTCCACCTGGGTAAAAACGCAAATTGAACAGCAGTACCCGGAAACAACAGTAGAGCTGGTCAAGATAATCACCAAGGGTGATAAAATTCTCGACGTTCCTCTGGCCAAAGTGGGCGGCAAAGGACTTTTTGTAAAAGAGATTGAAGACGCCCTGCTGGACGGCCGGGCAGATCTGGCCGTCCACTCGATGAAAGATGTACCGGCGGAACTGCCCGACGGTCTGGAGGTAGCCATTGTTCCGAAACGGGAAATCCCGCAGGATGCCTTTATCTCGGTACAGTACAAAAGCGTGGAAGAGCTGCCCCGGGGCGGGGTCATCGGTACTTCCAGCCTGCGCCGTAAATCACAACTTGCCTGCCTGCGTCCGGACCTGAACATCAAAGACCTGCGCGGCAACCTGGACACCCGGCTTCGCAAGCTCGATGAGGGCCTCTACGATGCCATTATCCTGGCAGGAGCCGGTTTGAACAGACTGGGCATGCAGGACCGCATCACCACCCTCTTCAGCCCGGAACAGATGCTGCCCGCAATCGGCCAGGGATCACTCGGCATTGAACTGCGCAGTAAAGACACGGAACTTCTTGACGGCCTGCAGTTCCTGCACGACCAGACCACGGCCACTGCGGTTGCCGCAGAACGGGCCTTTCTGCTTCGCCTTGAGGGCGGCTGCCAGGTACCCATCGGCGGTCATGCCACAGTTGCAGGCGACACCGTCACTCTGGTGGGACTGATTGCCGATATAGACGGTAAGGTTATCCTTAAAGAACAGCTCAGCGGCCCTGTAGACAAGGCGAAACAGACAGGCATAGCACTGGCCGACACCCTGCTGGAGGCAGGAGGCAGAGAGATTCTTGCCGAGGTTTATGCCAACGAGGTCAAATAACATTTTCCAAAAGACGATCCTTTCCTGTGCTGCTGCCCCCTTTATCCCGCAAAACGCCGATCTAACCTTTATCTGTACAGGATCGACGTCCTGCCGCGAAAAATTTTGCCGCACCCACAAGTCTAAATATTATGATACCCCCAATGAAAACCAACCAACAATCCAGTAACAACAAAGGCAAAGTCTACCTTGTCGGTGCCGGTCCCGGTGATCCGGGCCTGATAACTCTGCGGGGCAAATACCTGCTCCAGCGGGCGGAAGTCGTTGTCTACGATTACTTAGCCAACAAAAAACTGCTCAACTATGTGCCGGAGAGCGCTGAGTTTATCTATGCCGGAAAAAAAGGAGGCGGGCTGCACGCCTTTACTCAGGAGGGGATCAACCAGCTGCTGGTGGACCATGCCGCTGCCGGCAAACGGGTGGTTCGCCTCAAGGGCGGCGATCCCTTTATCTTCGGCCGCGGGGCCGAGGAAATAGAACAACTGGTGGAGGCCGGAATTGCTTTTGAAGTCGTGCCCGGCGTTACTTCGGCCACTGCCGCTGCAACCTATGCCGGTATTCCCATCACCCACCGTGACTACACAGCGTCGGTTGCCTTTGTCACCGGCCATGAGGCGCCCGGCAAAAAAGAATCCAACATTGCCTGGGATAAACTTGCCACCGGTGCCGGGACAATTGTAATTTATATGGGTATCAAAAACCTGCCCATCATTACCCGAAAACTCATGGATAACGGCAGGGCGCCGGACACGCCGGTCGCGGTAGTCCGCTG
Source organism: Desulfobulbaceae bacterium (assembly GCA_015486315.1). Lineage (GTDB taxonomy): Bacteria > Desulfobacterota > Desulfobulbia > Desulfobulbales > Desulfobulbaceae > Desulfobulbus_C. The sequence goes on along the minus strand of WFRY01000397.1, from coordinate 1,484 downwards.
GGCCTCTACTCCGAAGCAGCACTCAGTGGTCGGAACGCTTGCCACCATTACCGAGGTCGTGCAGAAAGAAGGCGTTAAGCCGCCGGCCCTGGTTATTGTCGGTGATGTTGTCAAGCTGCGCAAGTCCATTGACTGGTTTGAGAAACGCCCCCTGTTCGGCAAGCGGATGGTGGTTACCCGAACCAGGGAACAGGCCAGCGAACTGGTGGCAAAACTGGAAGAAAACGGGGCTGCCTGCCTGGAATACTCCACCATCCATATCGAACCGGTGGATGATTACCAGCTGCTTGATCAGGCTATTGCAGATATGGACTCCTATGACTGGATCCTGTTCACCAGTCTCAACGCCATCACCTATTTTTTCAAACGGCTCAATATCACGGGCCGGGACAGCAGGGCACTGGCTACATGCTGTATAGGTGCGGTGGGACGGGCAACTGCCGGGGAGTTATTGAAGTATGGTATACACGCCGATCTGGTACCGGAAAAATTTACCGGCCAGGGCCTTGCCGAATCACTGGTTGCAGGCGGAGTTGCCGGAAAACGAATCCTGCTGCCCAGGGCATTAAAGGCCATGGAAACACTGCCGGAGATGCTTACCGATGCCGGAGCTGAAGTTACGGTGGCACCGGTGTATCAAAACGTCCCGCCCCAGGGCAGGAAGGATGAACTGCGGGAAGAGCTCACCGACGGAGATATTGATGTTGTTACCTTTACCAGCTCTTCCACGGTAACCAACTTTCTGACCATGGTAGGGGCCGACAATGAAAAAGAGCTGCACCAGCTGTTAAAGGGGGTCAAGATAGCTGCCATCGGCCCGATCACGGCTGAGACGGTCAGAAAAAACGGCCTCAGAGTAGACATCCAGCCCGACAGCTATACCATTGCCGACATGGTGGATGCAATTGTTGACCATTATGCACCCCGGGAGGGTTGAACAACCGCTGCAACTGTACCGTATTCAGTTGACAAGCCAAAAGAAAAACCGTCCCGGGCCGGAATCGGATACCCGGGGGAAAGAGCAGGATGAAACCCCGCTGATCTGCAGTCATTGCAGTTCAGCAATAACCACCGACAGGGAGGCTGTTACCGTTAACGGCCAACATGAACATGCCTTTTTCAATCCGGCAGGTATCGCCTTTGAGATCCGCTGTTTCAGGCGGGCACCCGGCTGCCGGATTCAGGGAAAGCCAACAACAGAGTTCAGCTGGTTTCAAGGCTATAGCTGGCAGTTTGCCCACTGTAACAACTGTCTGCTGCAACTTGGCTGGTTCTTCCAGTCAGCCAGGCAGCAAAAAACTTTTTTCGGCCTGATGAGCAGCAAGGTTATTTAATCGTAAGCGCTTCATTAACCACACTCTTGACATGATAACACCTCGGAATGTAAGCGTTTCAGGAACACCCTGCTGTGCGTGATCAAGGCTCCCGATAATACCCCTGTATATCTGGGGACTTGAGCGCGTGCAGCAGGGTGTTCATGGAGC
>WFRY01000396.1 GCA_015486315.1 Desulfobulbaceae bacterium | reverse complement strand
GGTTAGTAACTTCTCAATAAGTGGTGACAGGTTACTGTATTTTACTTTATGGATCGAAGTCTACGCTATCTCCGGCTAACAACCTGCTTAAATGACGGAGTTGCAGGCAATTCAGATCGTCATCCCCGAAGGTTGTTATCGGGGATCCAGGCTCTCTGCTGGTTCAATCTTGTAGATTGAACCATGGGTTTATAACAGGGTAATCGGATCCACGAACTGCTGTGCAAACGACATCCTTGTGATAAACATGAGGACCAGGCTGCAAGCCTGCTCCAGCAAAAGTTAATGGCTTAACGTTGTACGTAATCAGTAAATGATTTCGCATTAACAACGAAACATTAATCGGTTAGCATTCAGCACAAAACGACCATTTTCAAACGACCACAAAATTATCGAAATCCTGTCATTGTTCCACCACTTATTGAGAAGTTACAAAAACATAAAAAATCGCCAAAAAAGGCATTTTTTTCTCCATTTGTACCTCATCTGTACCCTGAGATCGGGTAATATTAAACAGGTAATGAAATGATAGGTTAGTAACTTCTCAATAAGTGGTGACAGGTTACTGTATTTTACTTTATGGATCGAAGTCTACGCTATCTCCGGCTAACAACCTGCTTAAATGACGGAGTTGCAGGCAATTCAGATCGTCATCCCCGAATGTAGTTATCGGGGATCCAGGCTTCTTGCCAACACTTATTGTGAAATTACATATGTTAATCCCATCGTGCGGGAAACTTTTTCTTAAAAACGCAAATGTCTCGGCATCGGTGCATCTTCTCTATCTGAAAACTGCAGACAGATGGTATTGGAACAGGAGGTACAGCATGAACACCACAAAAAACGCAGTCCTGCCCCTTGTGTTTTTCATCCTTTTTTCCATGGTCGTAAGCGGAATCCCAAACCGGAGTTCCGCTGCCGATGGAGACAGGCTATGGGATTATGGAGGAGTACCAATTGCAACACCCTTGAACGTTCAGCAGCATGTCTGTGTAACAGGAGATGGCGACGGCGGGGCAATACTTGCCTGGCAGGACCGGCGGACAGGAGAAGATGACATCTATGCCCAGCGGGTTGACAGCCAGGGGAATAGCCTCTGGACACACGACGGCGTTGGTATCTGTACTGCCGGAGGCAGGCAGATGAGTCCCCGGATCACCGGTGATGGCCAGGGCGGTGTTATCACTGCCTGGTGGGACCTGGATGATACAGACCCTTCCCTGCCCTGGAGGGTCTTTGCCCAGCGATTGAACGGAGCCGGTGCCCCCCAATGGGCGACCAATGGTGTACAGGTAAGTACCAGCGCCGGCATCACACCGACCTTAACCGGTGCAAACCCGATTTCCATAATCAGCGACATGGCAGGCGGGGCCTTTATCGCCTTTGAGGCGGCCCCGGGGCCCAGGGTGGTCCATATTGATGCGGATGGCACCCTTCTCGGTCCGGGGATTGACGGCATTGGCCTGGGCGGAGGTGTACTGACCGGGGGCGGCCCGGTAATTACCGGGGACGGTTCCGGTGGGGCCATCGTGGTTTGGGCCGGAAATTCAGAAAACATAGTCTCCCAGCGGATGGGGGCCGACTTGAGCCCTCTCTGGGGTACAGACCCGGTTGTTATCAGCAATGATCCCAGGCGGGAGTCACGACCCGACATTACAGGCAGCAACACCGGCGGGATTATCGTCAGCTGGGTCCGCCAGCCGGAACTGGGTGATCCTCCCGGCACCCAGGTGATGGTACAGAAAATGGATGTATCAGGGAATGCACTGTGGACACCGGGAGGAATTGTTCTGGTTGATTCCGAAACGGTCGGCGGCAGCGACTATGCCTGGAAAACCTTTGAAGTGGTACCGGTTACAGCCTCGGATGGCCTGGGAGGTGCAATCATTGCCTGGAATGACTGGCGCAACGAACCCGGCACCGGCGGCAATGACGATGTCTTTGCCCAGCGGGTCAACGATCAGGGTACAATCCAGTGGGCTGAAAACGGAATATCCCTGGTCCAAGACCCCGGCGGCAGCCAGAGAAGACCTCAAATCGCAGCTGACCAAGCCGGTGGCGCGGTGGTGGTCTTTCAGGACAATGGGTTGGGCAGTTGGGACATTTACGGCGTGGGGCTCAATAACCTGGGAATTACCTGGAGACAATACGTGTATTACGGCGGCAGCGTCCCCTCTGAAGACAACCAGAGAGATCCCGTGATATTTTTTAATGGATCGGGGCCAAGCCCCACAGGGGCCATAATCGCCTGGAATGATGAACGAAATCAAAACCTTGATATTTATGCCCAGAAAGTGGAGAACAGCAGCCACCTCCTCCTGCCCGACCTGGTGGTTGATTCCATTGTCTTCACCCCCGCTGTCCCGGCCCAGGGCCAGGCCTTCACGGCAGTGATCACGGCCAGAAACCAGGGCGATGCAGGCACGGGTGGGGGCTTTTCCATAGGCCTCAATGGCCTGCAGGGCGGCCTGTTCATGGACACCTGCAGCTGTTCCGCCATTGAGGCGGGCGGGACCGGCGGTTGTTCAATCTCCTATCCCGACGGCAAGGATGAGGGATCATACCCGGTTACGGCCTGTGTGGACTGCAATCCGCAAATTATTTACAACAATGTGATAGACGAATCCGATGAACAAAACAATTCCCTTGAAGGAACCCTTGTTGTCACCCAGGTCGACCAGGACCCGCCCACACCGGATCCAATGACCTGGGAGACACCACCCCGGGCAACAGGGACCAGCGAGGTCACCATGACCGCAACCACGGCCACGGATGCATCCCCTCCGGTGGAATATTATTTCAGCTGTCTGACCGGAGGCTGTCAAAGCTCCGACTGGCAGACCGACACCACCTTCACGGTCACGGGTCTGGCGGCAAACACTTTTTACGGCTGGCGAGTCATGGCCAGGGACGGCAGCTTATATCACAACGAGACCGCTTTTTCAGTGGCAGGTTATGATTACACGGACATCGAAACCCCTTCCGGAGTTATTTTTAACCTTGATGATACAGGCAGTACATACCTGAAGGTAAAAGTTGCCAACACCCTCTCCAACCTGGCTGAAGACCAGTCAGGCCTGATTATCTACAACACGACAGCAAACACTGATTCCGGCTGGAAGCAGGATAACGAGTGGTGGACGAGTGACAACCTGACCCCCAATACTCCGTACCAGTTCCAGGCAAAGGCCAGAAACGGATACGGTCGAGAGACTCCATCGACGACTCTTGCCATGTTATTTACCGATGCGGCTCTACCTGGAACTGCCCCGTTTTCAAACGTGACAACATCAAGTATTACCGTCAACTGGACGCCAAACGGCAATCCCGGAGGATGCAGTACAAACTATTATTGCGAGAACACGACAACCCATGCTAACTCCGGATGGACTACTGAACTCTCCTGGACAGATACAGGACTCGACTGTTCCACTGTCTATTCCTACCGGGTAAAGGCACAAAATGCACAGGGCCGGGAAACCGCCTGGACCGATCTCGGCAGCCAGGTCACTCGGGATTGTTCCCATCCCTTCCCCTGGTGCATGTTCCTGCCGGCAATAGTCGGAGATGGCAACAGGTAGTCTCAATTGGTGCGTTACTGAAGATGAGGGGAAAAACCTTCGCCTCCCTGGAAAAGGAGAAAACATGAAATCCCGTATCACATCCCTTACGCTCGTTCTGCTGTCCGCTGTACTATGGTCAGTTTCCCTGATTATCCTGTCAACCTCTCCTGTGTCGGCTGCAGATGAGATCAAGCCTCTGCCTGCGGAAATGGAACCGTATTACTACTCAATCATGCGTCCTGACCAGGCAACCCTGCAGGAGTGGCAGGAGGAATATGAAGCAGCACCTACAGCCTATATTGACCCTGACATACAGAATCTCCTCTTAAACGCCAAATCCAAGGGGGACTCTTTTGACCTTCTGAATTATATCAAGTATGAACCATGGGATAGAAATCAGTATGATTGCGACAACTGCTGGGTCTGGGCAGGAACAGGGTTACTTGAAATTGCACTGAAACTCCAGACTGGTACCCTGAATCGACTATCCATACAGTACCTCAATTCATGCCGGCCAAGTGATTCATGTTGCCCCGGCAATCTTGAAAAATTTGCCCAGTGGTACAGTTCTGTTGGCCTTGCGGTACCCTGGTCAAACACCAATGCAGGGTGGCATGATGGCCCAAACGGGCGCTCAT
>WFRY01000395.1 GCA_015486315.1 Desulfobulbaceae bacterium | reverse complement strand
GGCCGTTTTGCAGGTCGGCAATGCGTTGATCTTTCAGGTCAAAACCGGTTGTGGGCATTTTTTTGCTGAATTCTACGGCCAGTGGCAGGCCAACGTATCCAAGGCCGATGATGGCTACTCTGGTTGTTTCGATATCGGGCATGATGTATCCTGTTCAGGGTTCAGAGGCATTCGTCAAGCTTTGCGGCACATAATAATATTGCATGAGAGCTGTACTGTAGGAGCCCGCCCCTGCGGGCGATTGGTGGCAGAAACATCAACCTGACGCAGATTACTCGCCCGCAGGGGCGGGCTCCTACAGTACAGCTCTCCTGCAATATTATTATGTTCCGCAAAGCTTGACGAATGCCTCTGAACCCTGAACAGGATACATCATGCCCGATATCGAAACAACCAGAGTAGCCATCATCGGCCTTGGATACGTTGGCCTGCCGCTGGCCGTGGAATTCAGCAAAAAAATGCCCACAACCGGTTTTGATCTGAAAGATCAACGCATTGCCGACCTGCAAAACGGCCTTGACCTTACCAGGGAGGTGAGTGAAGACGAACTGGCGGCTGCCGACAACCTGCAGTTTACCAGCTCCATTGATGAGCTGAAGATGAGCAATGTCTTTATCGTCGCCGTACCCACCCCCATTGATGCCAATAAACGGCCGGATCTGCGTCCCCTGGAAGGGGCATCACGCACCGTGGGCCAGGTGCTGAAACCGGGTGACGTGGTTATCTACGAATCAACAGTCTATCCCGGGGCCACGGAAGAAGTATGCATCCCCATCCTGGAAGAGGTATCGGGCCTTACCTTTAATACGGACTTTTTTGCAGGGTACAGCCCGGAACGGATTAACCCCGGCGATCACGAACACCGGCTGCCCACCATTGTCAAGGTTACCTCCGGATCCACACCTGAAATCGCCGACTTTGTCAACGACCTGTACGGCACCATAATCACCGCCGGCACATTCAAGGCCAGCTGCATCAAGGTGGCCGAGGCTGCCAAGGTGATTGAAAACACCCAGCGCGATGTCAACATTGCTCTCATCAACGAGCTGGCCCTGATCTTCAACAGGCTGGGTATTGATACCCTGGAAGTGCTCAAGGCAGCAGGCACCAAGTGGAATTTCCTGCCCTTTCGCCCGGGCCTTGTGGGCGGGCACTGCATCGGCGTTGACCCCTATTACCTGACCCACAAGGCGCAGGAGGTGGGCTATCATCCGGAAATGATCCTGGCCGGTCGACGGCTCAACGATGACATGGGCCGCTATATTGCCTCTGAAATCGTCAAGCTGATGCTGAAGAAAAGAATCCATGTTGCAGACGCCAACATCCTCATCCTCGGCCTGACCTTTAAGGAGAACTGTCCCGACCTGCGCAACACCCGGGTTACCGACATTATCGACGAACTGACCTCCTACGGGGCCAACATCGAAGTGCACGACCCCTGGGCCAACCCGCAGGAAGCGGAACAGATGTACGGGGTCACCATGATAGAAAACCTGCCGGTCAACCATTATGACGCCGTGGTGCTGGCCGTGGCCCACCAGGAGTTCACTGCTTTCAGCAAAGAGGATTTCAAACGGATGTGTCGACAGCTCTCTGTTCTTTACGATGTCAAGCACGTCCTGCCGCGCGAGCTGACAGACGGCTGCCTGTAAAAAAGCAGACGGTAGAGGTTCAGGAAAAAGTAAGCGTTTCAGGAACGCCTGCCAGAACCTCTACAGTTCTCCCCCGCAATATTTGCAGAATCCTGCATCTTTGTCATGGTAGACGGCCTTACAGCCCGGACAGATCTTCTCTTCTTTTACCACCCCGGTTGCCTTTACCATTTCAGCCGATACAATCCCGGTGGGCACGGCGATAATACCATAACCACAGATCATGATCAGGGAAGCCAGGGCCTGGCCCAGAGGTGTCTGCGGGGCAATGTCTCCATAGCCGACCGTGGTCAGGGTAACAATGGCCCAGTATATTGATTTTGGAATAGAGGTAAAACCGTGTTCCTCCCCCTCGATCAAATACATCAATGAACCAAAGATGATAACCATCAGGATAACGGTAAACAAAAAGACTTCTATCTTTTTCCGGCTGGCCTTCAGCGACAGGAGCAGAATATTAGCCTCGCTCAGATAGGCGCCAAGTTTCAGGATCCGGAACACACGCAGTATACGCAGTGCCCGGATAATTATCATAAACTCGGTGCCGGGCAGCAGAATACTGAAATAGGTGGGCAGGATGGAAAGCAGGTCTACTGCACCAAAAAAGGAAAAGACATATTTTTTGGGACGCTCGACACAGAGGATCCGCAGAACATACTCTGCCGTAAACAGCAGGGTAAAAAACCATTCCGCAAGATGAAGTGCCTCTCCATAGTCATCACTAACAGACTTTACCGAATCCAGCAGGACCACGCTCACTGAAGCGGCAATTGCCACAATCAACAGCAGGTCAAACAGCTTGCCTGCCGGGGTATCGGAGCCAAATATAATGACATACAGTTTCTCCCGCCAGGAAGACCTGTGATCCGGATCCAGATCGGGACATAAAATATTTTTCCGGCCCTTTCGGCCCGTCTTGTTCTGCAGTTCCGCCATATCCTGTCCTGTTGTTCTATTTCAGGGTTTCGCTGTTTCGCCCTGAATGATCACTTCCAAGCTCCTGTTGCAAATCCTCCGGTGTTGTAACAGGCAGCCGACAGGTAAAATCTTGACAGACGTACCCGGTGGCCCTGTT
>WFRY01000394.1 GCA_015486315.1 Desulfobulbaceae bacterium | reverse complement strand
GCACTTGTCCCTGCGGCATACAGAGTAATTTGCCGGCGTATTTTTTCCATAACCGGGGACGTCCCGATCATTGCATAGTCGGTATCTCTCTTATCCGGTCGTGAGGCCAGGGCACGGGCAACCACGTCAAGAAGTCTGTCATTGTCCACAGGTTTGTTCAAATAGTCAAAGGCACCTTCCTTCATGGCTCCGACCGCGGTTTCTACCGTACCGAATGCAGTAAGGACAATAAGGGGGGCATTCAGCCCGTGCCGGTTCCTGTATTGGAGGACTTCCAATCCGTCTACAGGTTCCATTTTCAGGTCGGTGAGGACAACATCCGGCACCAATTTCTGCCAGCATTGGATGCCTTCCCGGCCATCTGCTGCAGTATGAACCTCGTACCCTGCATCCTGTAAAACAAGTTTCAGAATCCGGCGCAGTCGCTGTTCGTCTTCTATGATCAAAATTTTTTCAGTCATATTCTTCTCTTTATACTCAAGCTACCCTCAAGACTGTTGCGTCTCAGCAGCATTTTCATCTTGCCTGAAAGGCAGGAGAATCATGGCCTCTGTACCGCCGTTTTTTCTGTTCTTTATATTTATGGAACCATGGTGGGCATGAACAAGCTGTCGGCATGTCGGCAGTCCCAGGCCAAGCCCATTTTCCTTGGTTGTAAAAAAATTGTGAAAAACATGCTGTAATTGTTCCCGGCCCATACCCGGTCCATCGTCGATAATACTGAACAGGGCGTGATCGTCCTTCAAGCGTATTCGGATGCATATTGTACCTTGTTGCCCTACAGCCTCTTCGGCGTTGCGGATCAGGTTCAGGATAACCTGACTCAGTTGGTTGATGTCACAGCAAAGCATCGGCATCTTGGCGGAGATGTCGCAACTGAGCGTAATGGAAGGGATATGGTCATCGGAATGCTGCCAGCGGTTAACAATTGCGGGTACGACTGTGCAGAGATCAACCGGTTTGAAAATCGGCGCACGGTGACGGGCCAGTCCAAGCAGACTGCTGATGGTCAGGTTCAGGGCATCAACTTCCTCTATGATATAGCCGAGAATTTCTTGTGACACCTCCGGTGAACGAGGCTTTTGGGCAACATATTGGGCGGAACTGCGTATAGTTGCCAGCGGATTTTTCAATTCATGGGCAAGAGTCGTGGTCATTTCACCGATTGCAGCCATTTTTTCATTCTGCATCAGTTTTTTGAAAATTGCTTCCTGCTGATCTTTACTCTTTGCCAGTCGTTCGTATCGAAGGCCGTTTTCCAGGGCGACACCAATATGATTGGAGAGGGTGGCTAAAAAATGAATGTCATCATCTGTCAGGAGACGGTTATTTTTTTTCTCACCGATGAACAGAAATCCAATCGGTCCGCTTGACCCCAGCAGACGGAAGATTATGGTCCAGTTCTGTAGCTTTTGCTGTTCTTCAGTGACTGTCCTGCTTGCATCGTCCTGTATCTGGTGGCAGAGACAGTATTCATCATGCTCCGGAAAGGATTGTTTGGTTAACCGGTGCGTCAGATCCCGGGCAGCCTCTTCCGGGTAAAAACGGAGCTCGTTGTTGTCTTTCACTGCCAGGGCAACCCTGTTGATCCTGAACTCTTCCGGAAGATCATGGGTGACCACCCGGACAAGATCGGTGATCTGCAGGGCGGCATTGATCCGGCGGCTCAGGGTATGGAGGATGGTTGTTGTAAGAGGTATATTGCCGAAAATATAACGGTTAATATTTTTCTGTACCCAGTTCACCGCCGGATTGAATATGACTATAATCAGGACAAGGAAAACGAGAAAAAGTTCTTCCGACAGAATATCCTTTCCCCAGAGCCATCGTTTCATCACCACTAAAAAAAGAGAGTAGAGAAGTGTAATGCTGATGATCAGGACAACGTACGCCATGATTTTACTGATCATCTTGTCCACTTCAAATAATCGGTAACGGAGCAGGGCAATGAGGTAGGCCAGCGGGAGAATCAGGAAGGTCAGGACGATTGTTCGAAAATAGATCAGGGGATAATCAAGTATCAGGTTCGGCAGCAGGTAAAGAAAAAGATATGGGCCAAAGGATAACCAGAATGCGGCCAGGGTGAGCTTGATCTGGTTGCGGGCAGAGTCGGAAGGGGAGAGTTTGAAGAAATCAACCAGATGTTTCGTGAATGTACCACAGATGATAACCGGCAGGAACATATTGCGCAACCGCTGTACCCAGCCCCAGAATTCAGGGTGCATCCCACCTAAAAAAGAGGAAACAATAATTGTAAGGACAGGAGGGGTAAGGTAAAACAGGGCCGGGAGCCAGGGGCGGGTGCGGGTGATATCGCGCTCAGCTGGAAAGCTGCAGGTAAAATGGGCCCAGGCGCTGAAAGAAAACCAGTTAAAGAGAGCAAGGCCGATAAAACTTGCCGACATGATTGGTGGATTTATCAGGCCGAGATGCGAGGCAAGGGTGGATGCAATCGAGCTTGCAAAACCGCAGAGCATGAGAAAAAAAAGATAAGTAGTCTTGCCCGGTGCAGCCCGCAGTATTGCGATCAGGCCAAGGAACAGGAACAGGGTGATGAGCAGCAGATGAGGCCAGATGGCAGCGAGCAGAGATGCCGGTGTGTACGGCTCCGTTCGTAAAGGTACGGTTTTTACCAGACCTTCATGGATGAGTGTGAAGGTCTGTTGTCTCGGCTGGTCAGGTCGGGTCAGGAGGTATCCCAATATCTGGTAGTAGGATAACCCGTTGACCGCAATGATTTTATCACCTGGTTGAACCGGATTCAGGTTTTCCAGGGTCTTTGAGATCTTTAATCCATGCTGGGTCTTGTCAACCTTGAACCCCGGGTTACCTGATACAAAAGCGGATACAATAAAGAAGAGGGCTATAAGGATAGGAACTGCTGCTGCCGGCAGAAAATATTTTTGTTGTGCTGTGAGGTTCAATGGTTTGATTTTTCGGCAGGCAGTCGAAATTAATCCTGGTTGCCGAGGATAGTTTTGCCGATTGCTGCCGGGCTGAGCCTGGACTGATGGGCAATTTCGCTCCAGCTCATTTTCTGCTTGCCGGCCATGGCTATTATATCCTTCATGGGTGCACTGGTCTGCTGCTGTAAGGCAAAGAGCAGGGCGAGTTCTTTATTGGAAAAGTTATGGCTGCGCAGCTTCGTTATTTGTACCGGTTGCGCATTATAGTATAGCTTGAGCATGGCATCGGTTATCAGGTCCGCGGTTTCTTCCGGCGTTGCTCCTGTTCGTATTTTGATAATAACCGGATCGCTTAAATCCTTTCCCTGCAGGGATGGCGAATTTAAGATAGATTGCCAGCTGCCGCCGTTTTCCCGAATGGACAGCAAGAGGTCCATGGGGGCCTTTGTTTTATCGGTAATGTACAGGGCGATGAGCAGGTCGTCCGGATTAACTCCGCCCTTCATCTTCATCATGACGATCTGCCGTTTTGAAACGCCGAGGGTCGCGGCGATAAGAGAGTTGTAACTGGTGGTCAGGAGGTAATCGTCTGCGGCAAATTTATCAGAGGGATCGTAACTGCGGTCACGAAAACAGTGGCATCTGTCTGTCTCCTCTGCGGCTGCCGGCGGCAGAGTAGAGAGGAGAAGAAAGCAGGGAAGCAAAACGAACAGGATTGATTTCATGAAATTGTATTGTATGGTAAGAAAAGTGGTTGCAGAAAAAAGATTTGATTTCAATTGACAGCCTTTGTTTGGCTGTGCTGAGCACAGCTGTTGGATTTGGTTACAATGTATAAGATTACTATAGTTATATAATTCGGAGAAATAATGGTTATTCGCGTTGAAAAATATGCAACCGGGCAGGGCAGGGAGCTTGTCACCGGCCTGCGCGATCGTTTTGTTCTGGCTGACTCCGACTGTCGCCGGGCCGTAACCGATATTCTTGCCCGGGTTCGTTCTCACGGGGATGATGCTGTGGTTGAATATACCCGCAAATTTGATGCACCGCAAATGGAGAAAGGGCAGTTGCGGGTTACTGAGCAGGATTTTGAGCAGGCAGAGGCAGCAGTTGATGATGCCTTCCTGGAAACCCTGAGTTTTGCCGCAAAAAGAATTCGTACCTTTCACGAGCGCGAGATGGAGGATTCCTGGTTTGTAACCCGGGATAACGGAACCATTACAGGTCGTCTCGTCAGACCGGTTGATTCCGCCGGATTGTATGTACCCGGCGGGCAGGGCGGTTCAACACCACTGGTATCTTCAGTACTGATGAATGGTATTCCGGCAACGATTGCCGGAGTGAAACGACAGGTGATGATGACGCCCCCGGATAAAGACGGACGGATTAATCCGGCCCTGCTCATGGCTGCCCGTGAGGTAGGAATTACCGAGGTGTACAAGTCCGGATCGGCCTGGGCCATTGCCGCCCTTGCCTTTGGCACGAAGACCATTGCGCCTGTTGACGTCATTGTCGGGCCGGGTAACCAGTTTGTCACCGAGGCCAAGCGTCAGGTCATGGGCAGGGTACGAATTGATATGATTGCCGGGCCCAGTGAGGTATTGATTGTTGCCGATGATGCGGCAACACCGTCCTATCTCGCAGCGGACATGCTGGCCCAGGCGGAACACGATCCCCAGGCTCTGGCCATGCTGATCACAACCAGTGAAGATGTTGCTGCTGCAGTAGTGGCTGAGCTTACCGAGCAGTTACCCCGCTTGAGCCGACAGGATATCGCCCGGACGTCTCTTGCAGACAAGGGAATTATTTTGCTGGTGGAAACTGTTGCTCAGGGAATTGAACTGGCAAACCTGATTGCAATCGAACATCTGGAGCTGCAGGTTAAAGACCCCTGGCAATGGCTGCCGAAAATCAATCATGCAGGGGCGATTTTCCTGGGATCACATACCCCCGAGGCGGCTGGCGATTACGTGGCCGGTCCAAACCATGTACTGCCTACCATGGGAACGGCCAGAATTTCATCCGCTCTTGGTGTGGAGACCTTTTTAAAGAAGAGTTCCATTATATCCTATTCCCGTCAGGCATTGCTTGCCGATGCAGACCATATCCAGCGGCTTGCCGGCCTTGAGGGGCTGAGTGCTCATGCCAACTCCGTTGCCGTGCGGCTTAAAGAGACAGGAAAAAAAGAATAGGGAGAGGAGAATGTCGTTTGCCTGAACCATGTAACCCGAGATGTTATTAAGGGTGCAATCAAAAATAACTTCACATTCTGAGTAGACACTGCAACATATCTTCGGCCGATCTTCAATCGCGAAATCCTCAACGTAGCCCTGCTACGCCTGCGGTTTCACTCAATCAGATCGACCAAATATATGTCACATTGT
>WFRY01000393.1 GCA_015486315.1 Desulfobulbaceae bacterium | reverse complement strand
TATATAGCCTTTTAAGGTGCCGAGTTGGATGGAAGGGCGGTTAAATATTGCCCAGGGCATGGATATGAGTGCAATACGCATGTCTACTGATTGTAAGCGCTTCATTCACTTCACCCTTAATAACATCATGGAGCGCTTACTACTGATTGATAATTTCCGTACCCGGAGGCAGGTCAAGCTGCAGTAGACGCGTCAAGGTGTCTGGTGAATCCACCGGCAGGGTATTGAGTTTGATATCTGTAAATCGTAAATCTGTGATGGAACCAAAATGATCTTCCATGGAAATTTTTCTGATAAGAAAGTCCTTGTCAAACCAGAGGAGGAGCGCCTTAAGCTGGGCATGGGGTTTTCGGGGGATAAGTTGGACTACCTGCATCTTCCGCTCATCTGCAGTTGATACAACATGGTTGTCGGCAGCTTGAACCGTGAAATCATCCAGCAGGGTTCGCCTGCCGGAAAAGAAGCCATAGGTGATGTCCGACTGCAGTTCATCTGCCGGGGTAACGATCAGCTGGCTGTCTTTTTGGGTGTAAATAGAGAGTTGACTGCCGTCGTTGAGAATGACCTGGGGATCAGGTATCGTGTAATTCCAGCGCATGACACCGGGTTTGTCTTTCGGTCGGTAAAAGACAGCATTCCCTGCTCCTTTCCGCTGGCGCCCCCCTGTACTGGTCAGCTGGCTGAAATCAAAGCTGAGACTGGTGAGATTGCGGTAAATGGACTGGATTCGTATAACCTGCTGTTCCGGTTTGTCAGCCGCAGCGGCAACGTGTTCAGGCAGGAAAAAACTGAGCAGGCAGAAGAAAACTGTCGGAATAAGCAGGATGGAATATTTATCAGGCATCAACTTTTTCAAGGTGTATAGTACGGCCGAAAATTCGATCAGCCAGTTGCCGGACAGGTCCGGTAGAGTCGGAGACTAAAAAACGACTGGCTGCCGGATGTTGCTGCAGCTTGTCTTTAATGTCCGCATTATTATCAATAAATTTTTTTAAGTGCATTGCTACTTCAATAGAAGAGTCTATCAGCTGAACCCGTTTGCCGATTCGAGGCTGGATAAGTTTGCTCAGCAGCGGGTAATGGGTACAGCCCAGAACCAGGGTGTCGATCTGCTGCAACCGCAGCGGGTGCAGGTAGCGGCGCAGGATCATTTTTGTCTCGCGTCTGTTCAGCCAGTTTTCTTCGACCAGGGGAACAAGCAGCGGGCAGGCACGGCTGATTACCCGGCAGTCGGGGTTGATTGCCTGGATACGATCTTCATACACACCGGAGCGGACGGTTGCCCGGGTGCCGATAATGCCGACTCGGTTGCCTCTGGTCACCGAAGCTGCTTTGACGGTTGCAGGTGTGATGACATCGATAACCGGTAGCGGGTACTGATTGCGGAGGGCATCGGTTGCCGTAGATGCAGCGGAATTACAGGCAATGACGATAACTGTTGCTCCATGGTTGATCAGAAGATCCGTATTGCGGCGGGAATATTCAATGATCGTTTCCCGGCTCTTAGAACCGTAGGGTGTACGGGCAATGTCACCAAAGTAGATCAGCGGATAGTCCGGGCAGATATGTTCAATTGCCCGGGCCACGGTCATGCCGCCGACACCGGAATCAAAGATGCCGATCATGATGGATTAGGTTGAGGCTCCGGCAGGAGTGGATGGATAATGTGCAGGGGGCGGATTTGTTCCGTCCCCTGCCAGGTGGTATCAGGGAATTTATTTTTTCTTTTTCTTGGTGCGGGCGGCAATGGCCTTGCGCAGGTTCTCGGGCAGTCCGCGCTCTTTACCGGATTTGGAACGACGCTCGGAAAGTGCTTTGGCACACAGGGGCTGGCGAGCGCTGAACCCGTATTTCTTTCGGTATTCTTTAGAGGTCAGGCCATGAGATTTAAGATGTTTGGGAGAGAGCATTTTAAATTCCTGGCCGCATTCCAGGCAGATAACTTTATTCTTCTGGATGGATCGCTTGGGGTCCATGATCGGCTTGTTTGCTTCACCTTCAACGTCCCGGCCGGAGAGTTCTGCATCCTGCAATCCTTTCAGGGTCTGATAGGTATCATTGAGAGCCGTCTTGACATCGTCAATGGACATGTCCTTGCCGCCTATCTGGGATTGAATAATTTCAGCAGTCATTTCAACCAGTGATTTGCTCATATTGTGCTCCTGTATATAGATATAAGAAACGGCAACCGATGTTGCCTGGATAAATTTTCAGTTACCATAGATGAAAGGAATGTATAATGCAATACAATAGTATATTGGGGAGGATTAATATTTTTTATCAGGTTGGCAGTGTGCTCTGTACTGTTTTTTGCTGCATGCCGACAACAGAAAATATTCCTTGCACTATTTTTTGCGTGCAGGCAGGAATGTTTTTCTGCAATTTTTTATAAATCCATCTGTACGGAGACTGTTGTGAAGGATGGAAGAGTATGCAGCAGTTGCAAACTCCCGGTAGGGGTTGACAGGGAGCAGAAGCGGGATTATTGTAGTTGCAGTTCTTGAGATGTGAGAGAATATACTGGTAATATTGATAAGTTATGTACATGTTGAGGTGAAAAATGCCTGTTTATGAGTACGAATGTCCAGCCTGTGAAAAGGTCTTTGAAGTACAGCAGCGGATCAGTGATGATCCGCTGTCAAGCTGTCCCGATTGCGGCGGGAAGGTAAAAAAACTGGTTTCCATGAGCTCCTTTCAGCTCAAGGGGGGCGGTTGGTATTCCGACGGCTACAGCAGCAAACCAACCGGCGGGACTGAAAAAAATGCCAAGCCGGCTCAAGAGAAAACCGCGACCCCGCCCTGTCAGGGGGGAGACGGTGCAGGCTGCAAAAACTGTCCTGCCGCCACTGCCTGATTGTTCTGCTCCTGGTAAGTTCTCCAAAAGTGGCGGCAAGTTTCTGCTTTTACTTTATGGATCCAAGTCTACGCTGTCTCCGGCTGAAAACATGCAGAAATAACGGGTCTACAAATAATTATGCTCGTCATCCCCGAAGGTCGTTATCGAGGATCAAGGAGCCTTAGCACCACTTTTGGAGAAGTTACTATTTCTGCATTTATCCCTCCCGTTTTAATCGTAAGCGCTCCATGAACCCCCTGCTGCACGTGCTCAAGTATCCAGATATACAGGGGTATTATCGGGAGCCTTGATCACGCACAGCAGGGGATTCCTGAAACGCTTACATTCCGAAGTGTTATCATGTCAAGAGTGTGGTTAATGAAGCGCTTACTTTTAATCGACTTCCGTTTTTTCCGGTACTGCCCCACGGTTGATTCTACTTCAATAGC
Source organism: Desulfobulbaceae bacterium (assembly GCA_015486315.1). Lineage (GTDB taxonomy): Bacteria > Desulfobacterota > Desulfobulbia > Desulfobulbales > Desulfobulbaceae > Desulfobulbus_C. Next base: position 9,470 of record WFRY01000393.1, on the reverse strand, counting down.
CTAATTTTTTATTTTCTGTTGATAATGGCCATTGCATCACCATAACTGAAAAATCGGTAGCCCTGCTGCACGGCTTCTTTATACCCTGCCAGTATCCGTTCTCTGCCTGCAAGCGCGGAGACCAGGAACAGCAGTGATGATTGGGGCAGGTGAAAATTGGTGATCAGATTGTCCACGACTTTAAACCTGTAGCCCGGATAAATATACAGGCCGCAGGATTTTTCAATCGGTTGTACCTGCCCTGTCGGGTCTGCCGCAAATTCAAGGGTTCTTGCCGTGGTGGTTCCCACCGCCCAGATTCGACCGCCGCATGCCCTGGTCCGGTTTACAGCCCGGGCGGTTTCATTCGGCACGCTGACATACTCCTTGTGAATCCGGTGCCGGCGAATGTCTGTACAGCGTACCGGCGCAAATGTTCCATAGCCCACATGGAGGGTAACTGCTGCCTGGGTGATGCCCATCTCTTTTATCTGTGACATGAGTTGACTGCTGAAATGAAGTCCTGCCGTGGGGGCTGCAACCGATCCGGTTTGACGGGCATATTTGGTCTGGTAACGACGCGAATCTTCTGCCGTGCTTCCACCTGGTCTGCAGATATAGGGCGGCAGCGGAATCCGGCCGTGTGTTTCCAGTAAGCTTTCAAGATCCGCGGTTGCAGGGTAGAACAGGGTGACCGCCACTTTGCCGTCCGGCAGCAGTGTATCCACTCTGGCCTGCAGTGATTTTGCAAAATGCAGCATGCTGCCCGGTTCCGGACGTTTGGAGCTTTTTATCAGCGACAGCGCTGTGGCCTGATGAAAATTATCATTTTCCCCAACAGGCTCCGGAAAGTGGAGGAGCAGCATTTCCACCTTCCCGCCTGTGTGTTGCTTACGGCCAAGCAGCCGGGCAGGAAAAACTTTAGTGTTGTTGACGACTAACAGGTCTCCCGGCTTGAACAGTTCGGTAACTTGATTAAACTTTTTATGAAAGGTCCGGTCTGCCGGACAGTCCAGGACAAGCAGACGGGACTGGTCCCGCTCGGCAGCGGGCTGCTGGGCGATCTGGTCTTCAGGAAGAACGTAATCGTAGGCCGAGAGTTGGAACTGGTCATCCATTTTAAATCAGGAAACAGAGAAAGAGGTTAGGGAATAGCGGACAGGAGGTTAAATAGTTGCAAAGCAGCATAACCTACTTTATCCTGTCTGCAAAGAATTCCGGACTGCAAACTTCAACTCAGACCTCGACGATGACCTATCTGGTAACTGCTGCCACGGATTTTGAGATGCAGGCCTATCTGGAGGCCGCGGGAGATGTCATCCATACCCATCAACTGGTTACCGGAGTTGGTCCGGTGGAAACGACCCTTTCCCTGGCCTGTCTGCTGCAGAACCGGGAAAGCAGTATTGACGGTGTCCTCAATTTCGGTGTTGGCGGAGCCTATCCGGATAACGGGCTTGATGTTCAGGCCGGGCTGCTGGATATCTGTCTGGCTGAGCAGGAGGTATTGGGTGATTTTGGTATCTGTACTCTGAACGGTATTGAACGCTTTACTGTGCCGGATTTACAGGTTGAGGACAGCTTTATCCTGGATCAATCCCTGTTGACTGCAGCAGCAAAGGCTTTAACCGGGACAGGGGTAACCTGGAAGATGGGAACTTTTGTCACTGTAAACTGTGCCAGTGGTACCTTTCAGAGAGGACGGATTTTAGGGCGCAAGTTTCATGGACTCTGCGAGAATATGGAAGGTGCTGCCGTGGCCAGGGTCTGCAAGCGGTTTGCCTTGCCCTGTCTTGAAGTACGTTCTATAAGTAACATGGTTGAGGACAGGAATACCAAGACCTGGCAACTGAAACAGGCCTGCACCGGGGCTGGGCAGGCAGCGGCAACGATAATCAGATCTCTTGAGTCGTAAACGCAGTTTTTTCCTGAAACGCTTACATTCCGAGGTGTTATCATGTCAAGAGTGTGTTTAATGAAGCGCTTACGCCTGTTCCTCTCTTGTTTATTACAAAGATGCCGCGTTCACAGCAGTTCATCCGAACCGGTTGACCTGTTTTAAAACCATGGTGTAATCAACAGGATTGAACCAACTGAGAGCCCTTTTCGTGCAGCTGGAATACTGTCGTTGATCCATATTGTAAATCCCCGGCTATGCGGGAAGGATAGATTGGAAGACCCTTTTACCGTGTATCATTTGTCAACTGAACAGGAAGTGAAATGAGCAGAGAGCTGAGCATCGGCTATTCGCCATGTCCCAATGACACCTTTATATTTTATGGACTCATGCACGGGCGGATTCCCCTGCAGCGTGTCCGTTTTTCCCCGCCTGTGCTTGATGATGTGGAAACCCTGAATCGCCTGGCCCTGGCCGGTAGACTGGATGTCACCAAACTCTCCTTTCATGCCCTGGGCCATGTGCTGGATACGTACACTATGCTGAATTCAGGTGCCGCCCTCGGCCGCGGTTGCGGTCCTTTGCTGGTGACCAGGGCCGGTAAGGAGAGGGAAGATCCGACGGAATGGAAGATCGCCGTACCCGGGGCCTTCACCACGGCAGCCCTGCTGCTTAAGTTATTTCTTCCCGATCATTGTCGGACAGAGGTCATGCGATTTGATACAATTATGGATGCAGTTGCAGACGGCAGGGTGGATGGCGGTGTTATTATTCACGAGAGCCGTTTTACGTACCATAATTATGGTCTGACCTGCGTGCAGGATCTCGGCCAATGGTGGGAAACCGACACCGGTCTGCCCATTCCCCTTGGCTGTATAGCGGCCCGAAGTTCTCTTGATCCGCAGGAGATTAATGAGATTGAACAGGCTGTAAGTGACAGTGTACAGTGGGCGCATGCACATCCGGAGCAGTGCAGTGCATACATCAAGAAATTCGCCAGGGAACTGGACGACCAGGTGATTGCCGGTCACATAGGTTTGTATGTCAATGATTTTTCCGTACAGCTTGGCCATGAAGGCCGGGCCGCTGTGGAGGAACTGCTGCGTCGAGGCAGGGAAGCAGGAGCCTTCCCCGGCATGGCCGGAGCCGGGAGTTGATGAGCACGGCAGTACTTGATCCGCAGCAGAGTCGGCTGAACTCTTTGCCGGTTTTCGGCATCTGCGGCTGCAGTGGTGCCGGTAAAACCACCCTGATTGAAGCCCTGATTCCCCGCCTGCAGGCGGCTGGACTGCGGGTGGCAGTGGTGAAACATGGCGCCCATAACGTACAGATCGATGTCCCGGGCAAGGACAGTGATCGTTTTTTTCAGGCCGGGGCTGATGTCTCCCTGTTTGGTGAAGAGTGTTGTACCCGTCGGCATAACCAGGATGATTTTTCGTCCTTTTTACATACTCTCTCCAGTCTCTATGATCTCATTCTTGTGGAGGGCCATGCGGCCACTGCAATTCCCAAGATCTGGCTGCTTGGTACGGGGCATACAGCGCCGCCCGATAACCAGGGGCAGGTCCTGGAAGTTTTTGCCAGGGAGCAGGCACAGGTTGATCGTGTTTTTCTTTACCTGCAGCAATGGCTTCGCGATCAATGCCGGCGGATTAAGGTATGGGGCTGTGTCCTGATCGGGGGGCAAAGCCGGCGCATGGGCAGGCCTAAGCATCTCATAGAGTATGAACATAAAACATGGCTTGAGTATACGGTCGACAAGCTCGCGCCCCTGGTTGATGAGGTAGTGCTCTCCGGTCGCGGTGAGGTGCCGGACTCACTTGCATCGCTGCCCCGTGTACCTGATGCACCCGGCCTGGCCGGACCGCTTGCCGGCATTTTAGCGGTCATGCGCTGGCAGCCGGCAGTGTCCTGGCTGGTTATGGCCTGTGATCAGCCGAATATTCAGCCCGAGAGTCTGCAATGGCTGCTTGACGGGCGCAGGCCCGGTGTGCGCGCGATTTTGCCGGATCTGCAGGGGGACGGTCACCTCGAGCCCCTGCTTGCCTGGTATGATTTCCGTTGTCGAGAGCTGCTCGAAGAGATTGCTGCTGCCGGTTCTCTGCGCCTCAGCGGGTTGGCCGGCCAACCGGGAGTCTATAGTTTTCAGCCGCCGGGTGACCTCTGCTCCTCATGGAATAATGTTAACACTCCGGCAGAATTGGAGAATTTGAGGGAGTAGTTTTATGGGTGCACGACCATGAAAAAAGGATCACATACCCCGCAATCCGACGCATTTGGATTGTTTCCTGATCTGATGGAAAAACTTGTCGGCACAAGAGACGGCAGGGCGCGTAAGAAAACTTTAGTGCGTCCTCCTCCTATTCCCGACTTGAGCTGGATCGGGAGTGGAATCTTGCAGGAAGAGGAGCAGGTCAAGGATGTGCCGACGGCACTTGTTCTCATGGGTGAGGAAGGTGCCGACAGGGTTGTTTCCGCCGGTTTGGCTGATCTTGGCTACCGGATTGAGATTGCCGACTCTCCGATTGAGGGCCTTGTCAAGCTGCGGTCCAACCGTTACGCAACTGTTTTACTGCATGCGGAATTCGGGGGAGAGACTCTTGCAGAGTCAACGGTCTATAACTATATAAAATGGCTCCCTGTTGCAAAGAGAAGGACTATTTTCTTTATCCTTGCAGGGCCTGATTTTCGGACGCTGTACAATCTAGAAGCTCTTTCCCTGAGTGCTAATCTCGTTATTAATGATGCGGATATAGAAGGCCTGAAACCGATATTGAAAAAAAGTTTTCGCGACCATGAAGAACTCTTTGGTCCGCTTGTCGAGGCTCTGAAGATAAGCGCTCCATGAACGCCCTGCAACGCTTACCTTCCGAGTTGTTATTAAGTAAAACCTGTCAACATTTACTATTGGACAGGGGTAAGCTCGTGTCTGTTTCTCTTAAAGGTCTGCAGTTTGTCACTGCTCCACTTTTCAGGTGAATCGTAACCGGCAATGTTAATGCCGAATCGTGAGAGATCAATCTCCTGAATTTTCATTGGCGCACTGTTTTTGTTGTTGTAGAAGAGGCGCACAACAGGTTGCAGTACATTTTCGGTTGAGGCGGTGACAACGCCGCTGAGTTCGTTTTCCAGTCGAACATAGGTGCCGATGGGATAAACACCTATGCAGTGGATAAATTCAAAGGTCAGCTCTTTGTCAAAATGATAGTCACTCCACTCGTAAAGCTTTCTTAATCCCGCCACCCTGTCCAGTCCCCGTCTGTAACATCTTGCCGAGGTGATTGCATCGTAGACATCGCAGATTGAAGTTACCCGTGAACCGAAAGTGATGCCTTCGCCTTTCAGACCATCCGGGTATCCGGTACCATCATATCGTTCATGGTGGTGCAGGGCAATGTCAAAGGCATCTTCCGGAAGGCCCTTGCTCTGGTTGAGGATTGCTGCTGAGTATGCTGAATGTTTTTTCATGACGGCAAACTCTTCCCGGGTGAGCCTGCCCGGCTTGTTGAGGATCTCGACCGGTACCTGAATTTTGCCTATATCATGCAGCAGGGCTCCTGTGGCCATATTGATTGTCATGTCATACGGCAGTCTGCAGGAGTTGCAGAAGGCCAGAACCAGCGAACTGACACTGATCGAGTGCAAAAGAGTGTACTCATCTTTTTTCTTGATGCGCGTCAGCATAATGAGGGCATCCGGATTGCGGGATATGGATGCGCCCATACTCTGCACGAGCTGAAAGGCCCGGTCTACGTCAACCTGTTTTCCCTCCTGCACCGAAGCCATTGCCTGCTGCATGAGATTAACGGCCTCTTTTTTGATCTTCCTCGCTACCTTGATCTCTTCTTTGAGCGGAACGACCGGGGGAGAATTTTTTCCTCTATTCCGGGAAAGTTGTTTCAGGTTGACGTCAGTATGTCGGCGTACCTCAGAGGCTGTCTTGGCACGTTTGACGTCCAGCCCCCGTTCGGTATCAATATAGACCTCTTTAATACCCCAGGAGCGGATGATCTTTACCGCCTTATCACTTTTAATCAGGGCCTGGTTGATAAAGACATTTTCTCCGGCCCAGTCACAGTTGAAGTCATGGACGAAGATGCCGGGCCTGAGCTGATCAACCTTTATCTTTTTAATCATGACGGAGTATCGTTCAATATGTTTTTTCTGTCGCAATCTGCCGACTTTTATACCTCATTATATCTTAGTATAAGATGATCATGTAAAGGTGTCAAAAAAAACCGTCTGGTATACGGTTTTTATTGGAGGGTATGGTGTTGCTGAACCGAGTGCGCTGAGATTGAGTAAGCACTCCATGGATACCCTGCGGCACGCGCTAACGACCCCAATATAGAGGGTGTTTTTCGATGTCTTGATTACGCGTTGCAGGGCGTCCCCGCAACGCTGACACTGTGAGGTCTTATCAGGTCGGGAGTGGAGTTAATGCAGTCCTTATGAAATTTACCAACATTCATCAGAAAAAGATGATGATTTTCCTGTAAATGGAGTAAAAGGGGTAGTATTTGCAGCATTACTTTTTCTTTGGCAGACTATGTCCTCCGCACCGCAGTACATGGATGATTACGATCCTCATTTTAAGATTTTCCATGAACTTATGGCCTTTAAGGTACAGGAGATCCTCCTCGTCTCCAGTCCCTATGATGCCTACATCATGGAAGAAGACGGTTCCATGGCGTCTCGTATTATCAACGAGTACCACGGTCTTAATCTTTCCCAGCCGCCCCGCATAACCCGGGCTGCCACTGCCGACCAGGCTTTGACACTGCTTTCCAGACATCATTTTGATCTGGTGGTGACCATGCCCCATCTGGGTGGAATGGATGGCTGTGCCTTTGGCCGCAAGGTACGCAAACAGTACCCGGATACGCCGGTGATTCTACTGGCCCACTCGGCAAGGGACGCTGTCAATCAGGCTGAAGGCCTGAATGATCCCTGCTTTGACGACACCTATATCTGGTGCTGTGACTCTGATATTATGCTTGCCATTGTCAAAAATGCCGAGGATCGGATGAATGTGGATTTTGATACTGCCAGGGCGATGGTACGTGTCATTCTGCTGGTGGAAGACTCTCCCCAGCATCGTTCTGCCCTGCTGCCCATGCTGTACAGTGAAGTGGTCCGTCAGACCCAGGCTGTACTGGATGAGGGGCTCAACGAGCTGCACCGGCTGCTCAAGATGCGGGCCCGGCCGAAAATTCTCACCGCCTCCAGTTATGAAGAGGCCATGCAGCTCTATGAGCGTTACCGCCCCTTTATTTTCTGTGTCATGTCTGATGTCCGTTTCCCGCGTGCGGGGCGGGATTCGGCCCGGGCCGGCTATAAACTGCTTACCGGAATCCGGGCCAAAAGACCGGACCTCCCCCTGCTCATGCTGAGTACGGAAACCGCCAATAAGGAGCTGGCGTTGCAGATCCCGGCTGTTTTTGTTGAAAAAAAAGCAGAGACCATGCGCGGGGAACTGCACGATTTCTTTTTAAACTACCTCGGTTTCGGCGACTTTGTCTTTCGTCTGCCCGATGGGACTGAGGTCGCCAGGGCGGCGAGGCTGCGGGAATTTGAGGAACAGCTGCAGACTATACCGGCCGAATCGCTTCTCTACCATGCCCACTGCAACCATTTTTCCAACTGGGTCATGGCCAGGGCCGAGATTGCGCTTGCTGCCCGGTTACACAAGGATCATTTTAAAAGTATAACAGACAGCAATGAGCTGCGTGAAGATCTTCTTTCCAAGGTGCATGCTTTGCGAAAATTACGCCAACAGGGAGTGGTGGCCCAGTTTTCCGCCAGGGGCTTTGATCCGGAGATAACCGATTTTGCCCGTATGGGCCAGGGGTCGGTGGGCGGTAAGGCTCGCGGTATTGCCTTTATTGCATCCCGGCTCTACCAGGCAGTACGGAAGGGATCGATACTGGCCGAGCATACGGTTAAGATTCCGCAGACGTGCGTCATTGCCTCCAACGGGTTTGACGATTTTATTCAGCTGAACAATCTCAAGCCCTCTGAAGATGAATCAGACCAGGAAATTGAACAGCGATTTGTCAACAGCCGGATGCCGGACTGGCTCCTTGCCGACCTGCGGGCGTATCTGGAAAAGATTAAATATCCACTGTCGGTACGTTCCTCCAGCCTGCTGGAAGATGCCCAGTTCAGGCCCTATGCCGGTCTCTACCAGACCTATATGCTGGATAACGGTTCAGCGGAGTTTGATATCCGTCTCGAACAGCTGGTGCGGGCCGTGAAGCTGGTCTATGCCTCTACCTGGTTTGAGGGGCCGCGTGCTTTTTCCCGCACCATCGGCCAGGCAAGAGAGGATTCCATGGCTGTTATTATCCAGCAGCTGGCCGGGAGCCGCTACGGGGATTTTTTTTATCCGGCAATCTCCGGGGTGGTGCAGTCGTACAACTATTACCCCATTGAGCCCATGACCTCGGAAGACGGTATTGCCCACCTGGCCATGGGATTCGGCAAGACCGTGGTCGAGGGCGAGCAGAGCCTCCGTTTCTCTCCCTCCTATCCCAGGCACCTGCCCCAGTTTTCAACAGTGGAAGATATGCTGAGCAATGGCCAGCGTCGTTTTTATGGGCTTGATTTTGCAGCTGATTCAGGTTTCTCTCACGAAAACAGTAACCTGGTGCTGCGCAATCTTGAAGATGCTGCCGGCGAGTATCCGGTGCGCCTGCTCTGCTCCACCTATATACCGCAGGAAGAGCGCATCCGGGATGCGGACCTGCCCGGTCCCAAGGTATTGACCTTTGCCGCTATTTTAAAATATGATATCTATCCCCTGCCGGGACTGCTGAAAGAGCTGTTATCCCTTGGCCGGGAGGGGATGGGCTGTGAGGTGGAAATAGAGTTTGCTGTTGACCTGCAGGAAAACCCGGAAAAAGCTGTCTTTTATTTTCTCCAGATCCGTCCCATTGTCATCGGCAGTGAAATGCAGCGCCTTAAGATTACCCCGCAGGAAAGGGAGTTGTCCTTTCTTCGTTCAACCCGGGCCCTGGGGCATGGAGTGTTTGACCGGATGCAGGATATTGTGTTTGTCCGGCCGGATCGGTTTGACAGCGCGCTTACCCGTGACATTGGTGTGGAAATTGGTAAAATAAACAGGAAACTGGCCAATGAAAGACGACCGTACCTGTTGATCGGCCCCGGCCGCTGGGGGACGGCTGATCCCTGGCTGGGTATTCCTGTTCAGTGGGGAGATATCTCCGGGGTAGGTGCCATTGTTGAACTGCAGGACGGTGCGGTTCGGGCCGAGGCCTCCCAGGGGTCCCATTTTTTCCAGAATATTACCTCGCTTGGCATTCCCTACCTGATGATCGAGGAAGGGCAGGGTGAGGATTCGGCATCACTTGACTGGGACTGGCTGCGCGACCGGGAGGTTGAACAAGATGGCGAGTATGTGAGGCATGTCCATCTTGAGCATCCATTTATCCTCAAGGTAGAAGGCCCGAAAACCGAGGCAGTCGCCTTTTTGCCCGGGGATGCAGCAGCGTAAAAGTAAGCGCTCCATGAACACCCTGCTGCACGCGCTCAAGTCCCCAGATATACAGGGGTATTATCGGGAGCCCTGATC
>WFRY01000392.1 GCA_015486315.1 Desulfobulbaceae bacterium | reverse complement strand
GGCCATTGCCTTTAAATCCTTTCTTGATCCCCTGGCCATCATGGTCAGCCTGCCCATGGCCATTATCGGCGCGGCCTGGGCCATGATGTTAGCTGGAAAACACGGTTGCATGCCCTCGTTCATGGGTTTTATCCTGCTCATGGGCATCGTGGTTAACAACGGCATCCTGCTGGTTGACTTCACTAAGATGGGACTGGCCAAAGGACTTGACCTGCGCGCGGCCCTGCTTGACGCCGTGCGCCACAGAACTCGTCCCATCCTGATGACCGCCGGTGCCTCGGCCGTGGGCATGATTCCCATTGCGCTGGAATGGGCCGTGGGCATTGAGCGCCTCTCACCCATGGCCGTGGTTGCCATCGGCGGGCTTATGGTCGGCACCTTTCTCACCCTGCTGATCGTGCCGCTGCTGTTTTACACCCTGGAAACCTGGCGCATGCGTTTTAACGGCCGGCTGCACAAAACTGCACAATAAAACAAGGCTCCTGTAACAGGACTCCTTCAAACGGAGTATAACGACTACTATCATCGGGAAATTATAATGGAAAAAGTACTGCAGAAATTAACCCTTGATTTTTTTGGGACTGGTCAGCACAAGATAACAGCTGATGCTTTTTTTCAACAGGATAACGCGGTGTTCCTTGATGTCAGGTCTTCAGAGGAAGCCGCTTCCCTTGCAATCAGAATGGAGCATCTCCCAGGCATCCTGACCAACAATATACCGGTCAATGAAATACCGGAACGTGTCGGTGAGTTGCCGGATACCGGCCTCATCGGCGTCTTCTGTCCGGCCAATGTCAGATCTGCCATTGTCTATGCCTGGCTGCTTGGACAGGGTTTTACCAACGTTCGTATTATTACAGGGGGGTATGCGGCCATTACAGAGGCTGTCCTGCCCGGTAAAGTCCGTAAAGCGCTCAACAGTGCTGCTTAAGCTGGGTTGTCGATGAATTTTTTTATCGTTGCCACCCTGATTTTCATTGTGGCCGTTCTGATGACCATGGTGGGCAAAGGAGGAGGAAATTTTTATGTCGTCATCCTGGCAATGGCTGCTGTTCCCATGCATCAGGCCGCAGCCACCGGCCAGTTTATTCTTTTTTCGGCCTCTGTGGCAGCCATGGTTATTTTTTCCAGAAACAAGACGGTTTCATGGAAACTTGCCCTGGTCATCGGAATCTTTACCGCGCTGTCGGCCCTGGCCGGCGGATATTCTTCCCACCTGTTCAGCAATTTTGCCTTAAAATTGATCTTCGCCGTTATGCTGATTATAGCCGGAGCAATAATGCTTCTGCCTCCTGCCGACAGGAGCGGGGCGAGACCTTTAAAGCAACATTGGGGAACACTTACGCTCCATTGTGCCGACCAGGCATACCATGTTAATCTGTGGCTTGCTGTTCCGGTGACCATCGTGACGGGTTTTGCCTCGGGAATGGTCGGCGTTTCCGGCGGATCATTTCTTGTACCGCTCATGGTCCTGGCCTGCGGAGTTCCGATGCATACGGCCGTCGGTACGGCTTCAACCCTGATTGCGGCAACGGCCTGCATGGGGTTTATCGGTCATGCCGCCCAGGGAGATTTCAACCCTTCCTGGGCCATCCCGCTTGCGTTCATAACTATTCTCGGGGGTATCATCGGCGGCAAGTTCGCCCTGCAGGCAAAGCCACGTCATCTTAAACAACTTTTTGCCTATACCAACTGGCTTGCAGCCGGGATAATGTTTTTTAATGCCTTCCATTACCAGGGAACATTCACAGGATGAATCTTTTGCTGCCCCCCGAGAACAGAAAACTCTTGCAAGGAACAAGAGGTTCAGTATTGCCTGCTGACTCACTCCCATCCAACCAGGATTAAGACATGAACGCTGACAACAGGAAACATATCACGGCCGGGGCCATAAAAAAGGCCTTTGAAAAAAACCTGTATCATAATATCGGCAAACCTTTTCTGGCCGCCACGCCGGAGGATTTTTACAAATCTCTTGCCTACACCATCCGCAGCCTGCTCCTGGATAAGTACATCCATTCCATTGAGACGTATCTGCAAAAAGAGACCCGGGTGGTGGCCTATTTTTCAGCTGAATTTCTCGAAGGTCCGCACCTGGTCAACAACATGCTCAACTTAGGCGTGCTTGAGCAGGCCAGACAGGCCATGGACGAACTGGGGCTGGACCTGGACGAACTGGTCGACCTTGAAGTGGAACCCGGCCTGGGCAACGGCGGCCTGGGCAGGCTGGCTGCCTGCTACCTGGATTCTCTGGCCACGTTGAAGATACCGGCCATCGGCTACGGACTGCGTTATGAACACGGCATGTTTGAACAGCGCATTGAAAACGGCTGGCAGGTAGAGTATTCCGACAACTGGCTCCATTATGGGAACCCGTGGGAACTGTATCGCCCTGAACGAACTTTTAATGTCCAGTACGGTGGTTCTACAGAACATTATACTGATTCAGACGGAAGCTTTCGAGTTCGCTGGCACCCCGGCATGGTGGTTAAAGGGGTCCCCTATGATACCCCGATCCTGGGCTACCGGGCCAACAACTGTGTGTTACTCCGGCTGTGGAAGGCAGAGGCAGACAATGAATTTGATTTCCATGAGTTCAATCAAGGAGAATACTATGGTGCTGTTGAAAATGAAGTAATTGCTGAAAATATCACCAAGGTCCTTTATCCCAATGATCAGAGCCAGGCCGGTAAACAATTACGCCTGAAACAACAGTACTTTCTGGTCTCCTGCTCACTGCAGGACCTGATCCATATGCACGTTGAAATGAAGGGACTTGAGCTGACCGAACTGCACCGGTCCATAGCAGGCCAGCTCAACGATACCCACCCCTCACTGGCTATTGTTGAGCTGATGCGGCTGCTGATCGATGATCACCGGATTGGCTGGGAAACAGCCTGGGAGATCACCAGCCAGACTTTTTCCTACACTAACCACACCCTGCTGCCCGAGGCTTTGGAAAAATGGCCTTTTGCACTGTCCCAGGACCTCTTGCCCCGGCATCATGAAATTCTCTGTGAAATCAATCGCCGCTTTCTTGATCAAGTCCGCATGCGGTTTCCCCTTGACAGTGAAATGGTTGCCCGAATGTCTTTAGTTGAAGAAGGACCCGAAAAATATATCCGGATGGCCAATCTTGCCTGTCTTGGTTCCAGCCATATCAACGGAGTAGCCCGTTTGCATACCCAACTTCTCAAAGAAGTAGTGCTTAAGGACTGTCACCGTTACTGGCCTGACAAGATACTCAACATCACCAATGGTGTGACCCCGAGACGCTGGATAGGGGTGAGCAATCCCGGCCTGACCGCACTGATCACCGAGGCTGTCGGCGAGGGCTGGATGAGCGATCTGGAGAAACTTACCGGTCTTGAGCCCTTTGCAGAGGACCCGGGTTTTCAGGAGAAATGGTACCAGGTGAAACGGAGCCATAAAGAGCAGGTTGCCGCCCTGGCCCATGAACGCTTTGACCTGAATATCGATCCCGATTCCATGTTTGATGTCCAGGTCAAACGGATCCATGAATATAAACGGCAGCACCTGAATATCCTTCATGTCATCAGCCTCTACTGGCGGCTGAAAAATGATGCATCCTTTGACATGATTCCCCGGACCATTATTTTCGGCGGCAAGGCGGCACCCGGCTATTTCATGGCCAAGTTAATCATCAAGCTGATTACTTCCGTTGCCGAGGTCATTAATAATGACCCCGACATCAGGGACAGAATCAAGCTTATTTTTCGCCCCAACTATAACGTGAAAATAGGCCAGATCGTCTACCCGATGGCCGACCTGTCCGAGCAGATATCCCTGGCCGGCAAAGAGGCCTCCGGAACCGGAAATATGAAATTTGCCATGAACGGGGCCCTGACCATCGGCACCCTGGACGGTGCCAATGTTGAGATCCGCGAGGAGGTGGGGAAAGACAATTTTTTTCTGTTCGGCCTGACGGCTCCGGACGTTTTTGCCCTCAAACATTCAGGGTATCATCCCTTCATGCTGTACCAGGACAATGAACTGCTGCGCACGGTGATTGACCTGGTGGCAAGCGGCCATTTTTCCCACGGCGACACAGGCATGTTCGAGCCCATGGTCAATTCGCTGAAGTATGATGATCCGTACATGCTCCTGGCCGATTTTCAGTCCTATATCGACTGCCAGCAAACGGTGAATGACGCCTATGGTGACAAAGAACAGTGGCTGAAAAAGTCCATCCGCACCGTTGCCCGGACAGCGGAATTTTCATCGGACCGGGCTGTTAAAGAATATTGCCGCAAAATCTGGCAGGTAAAGCCGGTGGAGGTTGTTATCCCGTCCTGAAAAAAAACGGGTAATTACCAGCATTGAGCAGCGGGCAGTACCTGCAGATTGTCTTATCTTTCAGCAGGATACATATCCTGTTATGCGGATAATAAGTAATACGTGACTGATAAACTGTAGTACGGATTGCACAGTGCAATCCGTAAAACCTCACCCTGCAAGGAGATCCATGAAGAATTTGTTTTATCGCCGCTTATCACCACTCGCCTGCCTGCTTCTGCTCCTTTTTTGTCTGCCGGCAGGTGCTGAAGAGATCCCTGTACCAAATACCGTCACCCTGGTCGATCTCGGGGCAGATTCCTGTGTCCCCTGCAAGATGATGGCACCGATTATTGAAAAACTGAAGGAAGAGTATAAGGGCAAGGCCGCCGTCCTGTTCATCGATGTCTGGAAAAGCCCTGATCAGGGAAAAAAATATGGTATCCAGGCCATCCCCACCCAGATCGTTTATGACAATACCGGTCGGGAGAGATATCGCCATGTCGGGTTCTGGTCGGAAAAAGAAATGAAAAAATGGCTTGACATGCTGCTTACGTTCTAAGCGATTTTTAACATTCACCGGGGGGACATCATGATCAAATATGTGCAGGGATTTTCCAAATTTTTAAAAAAATACCTGCCCCTGATCACCCTGCTCGATATTGTTGCGGCACTCTTTATCGGCACTCATTATCAGAGGTTTGCAGGCAGCCTGAATCCACTTATTCTGCCGGTGGTCTTTCTGATGCTGCTGCCGATGATGATGACCATTGTTGTTGAAGAGTTGAAACTTGTCGTGCGGGACAGAAAGATCATTCTTATTGCATCTCTGATCAACTTTGTGCTCTCGCCCCTGGTCGGCTTTGCCTGGGCCAAATTATTTTTCATCGGACTTGACCCGCAGTTTATTGCCGGCTGGATACTCAAATTAACCGTGCCCTGTTCGTCAATGATGGTTGCCTGGACCGGGATGTCCAGGGGAAAAACAGAGACGGCGCTGGTGATCCAGGTGGTCAATTTTCTGCTGGCAACTGCGGCCATTCCCTTCTGGATGATGCTGCTTGCCGGGACCTATGTGTCGATCGACTTCTGGTTTTTCGCCAAGAAAATTCTCCTGGTCGTGGTTCTGCCCATGGTTGTCGGTATCTCCATTCGTGAACTGCTCATCCATCGCAGGTACGGCAGGAAATTTTTTAAAGAAGAGGTCAAACCGTTTTTGCCGCCCATCTCCAGCGTGGGCATGTTTATGGTGATATTTATTGCCGTGGCAGGGCAGGCAGGCGCCATTGTCGACAACCTGCATCTTGTCTGGATACTGCTTGCTTCCATTGCCCTGGTGTATCCGCTGCTGCTTGTTCTCTCCCTGTTTGTGTCAAAAAAGGCCCTGCTCTCCTACCAGGACAGTATTGCCATCGCCTTTGCGACAACGGCAAAAAACCACGGTATTGCCCTGGCACTGGCGGTCTCCTCCATCGGGGGTCTGTCAATTCTTCCCTCCACCATTGTGCCGATATTTCAAGTCTCCCTGATGATGCTCATCTGGAAGATGTCGCCGAAAATAGAGCAGTGGTTCAAACGATAAACAGATTCGCTGCTCTTTGAATACATAAAGATATGGAGACATACTATGGACAAAAAACCAGTTGACCAGATCAAAAATCCGGATGCGGTGAACGCCATCACCAATCAGCATAAAAAATTCGGTAAAACCGTCGGCATAAACGGCTGTTTCGGCAGCTCAAATATCGGTCAGATGACCGGCTTTATTGCCCGGAAAATAGTCAGAGAAATCCCGGGTAGCTTTATGCGCTGTCCCATTGCCCTGTATCCGGAAGTCGAGGGGCCGAGCCAGGTCATGCTGCATGATGACTACCAGGTTATCATCGATGGCTGCAAGGGCAGGTGTCTGGTATTAACCTATGAAAAATTCGGGCTTACGGTGGATCTGCACTACGCCCTTGATGAAGATTTCTCTGTAAAAAAAATGCCCGGTCCGGATTTTGACGAACAGAAAATGAATGTAATTGCCGACCGGATTATCCAGGACATCAACAAGATGATGGCTGGTTGATCCGATCTGTACCTGACACATTGAACAGCACTGATGCCGTCCAATAAAACTCTTTTTGGAGGTTTGTATGAACACGAAAATATGTACTCATTTTTTACCCCTTGCCGCAGCTGTTGTTGTAGCTTTTTCCGCCAATGCCATGGCTGGAGGTGGAACTCTGCAGAACCTGGGTGACGGTATCTGCAAGGATAAGGTAACAGGCCTTGAGTGGCAGATCGACAAGGGCAAACGATTTTCCAGCCTTGATAATGTTAAACAGTATATCAGCGACCTGAAGCTGGGCGGTTTTTCAGACTGGCGTCTGCCAACAACCGGGGAAAGCATGGCCCTGCGAGGACTTATTGCCATCCAGGGTAACGAGGACTGTAATTTCCCCAAGTTGAAAAGCAAATACTGGCTGGTCGATAAAAAAGAGGGAACCGTGCCGGCCCGACTTGAGCTCGAATGTTTCTGCCGGGGTGATTACGACCTGCTGGTCAAGGACAAGGGCTATGTGCGGGTGGTCCGCAATGCCGGAGAGGCAAGGTAAGAGCCAACCATCATCAATCGTCCATGCTCACACACAGTGGTATTCGTATTCCCCATGTGAACATGGACGGCTCTTTTAATACGGCCGGATGCTGCTGTATAAACCCAAGGAGAAACAATGCACTGCATAAAAACAATCGTCATAGTCCTTGCCCTTTTGATCCTCTCTCCCCTCCAGGAGGCCTGGAGTTCTCCGGAGATTCCTGTGAAAAACACGGTCACCATGGTTGATCTCGGGTCTACCTCCTGTGTCCCCTGTAAATTAATGGAACCAATTTTAGAACAGCTGCAGGAGGAGTACAAAGGTCGTGCTGCAGTCCTGTTTGTTGACGTGACAAAGGACAGAGAGTCGGCCAGAAAGTTCAACATTCGGGCCATTCCCACCCAGGTATTTTTTGATGCCGCCGGCAAAGAGGTCTGGCGCCATGCCGGATTCCTTGAAAAAAAGGTCATCACCCAAAAACTTGATGCATTACTGCAATAAGGAGCGCATTCCATGCTTGATCAGATATTTTTAGCCATTAACTCCTGGATGAGCGGCGGACTGGCCCTGGCAGCTGTGGGCTGTTTTGCCTGGGGCGTGGTCAGTGTTCTCTTTTCCCCCTGCCACATGGCGTCCATTCCCCTGATTATCGGCTATGTCGGCGGTCAGAAATCGATACTGGAGGGCAAACATGCTGTTCCCTATGCCATCCTCTTTACCCTGGGGTTGTTTATCACCATTGCCATTGTCGGCGTCATCTGCCTTTTCCTGGGCCGGATGCTGGGTGACGTGGGGCCCTACTGGACACTCCTGTTGGGCGGTATCCTTATCTGGGTGGCCATTGACATGCTGGGAATTGCCAAATGCAAGATGCCCAATTCGCTGGGCAAACTGCATCTGCACGGCCTGACCGGTGCCTTTGTCCTGGGGCTTGCCTACGGGATTTTATCGGGTTCCTGCACCTTCGGCTTTATCGCCCCGATCCTGGCCATCATCACGGTGCAGGAAAAGATTGCAACAGGGATTTTTCTGCTCACTCTCTTTGCCGTCGGCCACTGCACGCCGATTCTCATTGCCGGCAGCTCTGCGGCAACGGTTAAAAAAATGCTGGCTAATTCATCGTTTCAGCAGAGTGGCACCTGGTTCCGCAAAGGGGCCGGAGTACTGATCGGCCTCCTGGGTATCTATTTCGTCGTTCGGCCCTGGCTGCCGGGATTATCCTGACAAACCAGCATGGCTGGACCAAATTTGAGCCATCAGCCACCAGCAATCATGAAAACCAACCAGTTCCGTTAACTACACCGTAACCATGCAATAGCATACTGTTTTAACAAACTACACTATGGTCACGGCTAAACCTTTAATGGGTGCTCACGTCCGCCTGGTTTACGGTGAACGAAACAGGGTTATCCGTCTGCAGCCATAATCCGTAAAGCAGATTTATGGTAGATGGTGAGCTTCAGGAAAAGGATTTTTTTATGACAAACAGATATTTCATTCTACTTGCAGTTGCAGTGACATTGTTGTCCGGCTGCGCGGTTACGCCTAAAACCGATCCTTACGCGGCTATTGATCGACTTGATGCTACACCATTCAACAACCCGGAAATACCGCTGACGGTACACGATGAAAAGACCATGATCACCGGGGCATTGAACCTGGAACAAGCCATCCGGATTGCCTTGACCAATAACCCGGAGATTGCCGCTACCCAATGGGATGTCTCAGCAGCGAGTTCAAAAATGGATATTGCACGGGCAACTCGCTGGCCCTCTTTGAGCATAGAAGGGGGATATGTACATACCATACCGGATCAGCGACTGATTGCGGCAACGTATAACCGCGAGCCGGGTATTTTTGACAGCAACTTTTACCGAGGTGATCTGGTGGTAAAAATGCCCTTGTTCACCGCCGGTCGGATTATAAACGAAATTGATGCCGCCAAGCTGCTTAGGGACTCCGAAGAAAAACGACTGGCACGCACCCGTAACGAACTCATCTTTAATGTATCAAGCACCTTCTACTCAATGCTTGGACAACGTGAGATACTCCGCTCGCTTGAGTTCTCAGTTAAAACCATGGAAGAACACCACAAGCGGGTATCTGAGCTGCTCGCGGTTGAAAAAGCAGCCAATGTGGATTTACTTCGTACTGAAGTCAGGCTTGCCGACCTGCGTCAGGACCTGCTGCAGGAGCGCAATGTCTTTGCTGTGGAAAAACGTGTACTTACAAACTTGTTGGGGACAAAGAACGATAAAGACTCTTTTTCTATTAAAGGAACACTTACATTTGAAGAACTCGCGGACCTGTCCACAAAAGATCTGACTCTCACCGCAATGAAAAAGCGCAGTGACTATCTCTCGGCAAAAGACAGGCTTGCCGCACAGGCCAGAAAGGTGGATGCAGCCAGGGCAGGCCACTGGCCGACCGTCTCCCTTTTTGGTGCTTATGGCGCTCGGCTTGCCGGATCAGGAGACAGCGAGGATTTGGGTAACCTTGGAGTGGGGGTATCCGTACCAATTTTTGAGGGTGGACGAGTTACGGCTCAAGTCAATCAGGAACGCGCTGCTCTTGCTGCAGCAAAACAACGGCTTCGAAAAATTGAGTTGCAAATCCGGCAGGAAGTTGAAGTCGCTGTGCTCGACATCCAATCAAGCAGCCAACGAATTCATGCGGTTCAACAATCCATTAATCAGGCCCAGGAGAGCCTGCGTATTGAACGGATGAAATACGATCTGGCCAGCGGTTCCATGACTGATGTCCTGGATACTCAATCCGCCCTGCTGCAATCAGAAACTAATTATGCCCGCGCTCTTGCCGATTATCGTATCGCAAAGGAACGTCTCAAGTTGGCAACAGGAGAAAATGCGTTATGAAAACATGGTTCTATCCTCTTTTAACAATGGCTTTATCGACTCTCATCATCTTTGCAGCTATGCAATCCTACGGCGTTGACACAACGACTGAGGGACGTTCCAAGGTAGTGAATTCCAGTGCAGAGAAAGCGACAGCACCCCCCAACTCCAACAAAAAACCATTGCCCATGGTATCCGTGGAAACAGTAAAGAGCGGTCCACTGTCCAAGATAATAGAGTTGACAGGTTCGGTGACTCCAACACGAACCGCACGGATAGCATCATCAAGCGAAGGACCGGTAATCGTCTGTGCACAGAGGTGTATGGTTCGCGAAGGTGATACCGTAAAAAAAAATCAAGTCCTCATTTTGATCGGTCGTAATAAAACCGCTCAGGCACAGCTTGCAGCTGCGAAACAGGCCTTACAGGAAAAAAAGAGCGAGCTGCAACGCATTAAAACGCTGGTCAAGGCCGGAGCCATCCCCGGCGCCCAGCTGGACAGCACCCGATCTGCTTATGAAAATGCCCGAGCTCAGCTCGCCAGGGCATCGGAGAGTAAAGACGATTATTCTATCACTGCCCCCTGGGAAGGTATTGTTGCAAAAGTGTATGTAACCGAGGGGGATTATGTATCTCCACGTTCCGTGCTTGTTGAAATCTTCGACCCTGCAAGTTTAGTCATTCAGTTTGCCGTACCCGAATCCCGATCGGTAGAGGTGCAAAATGGTATGGCGGTACGTGTGCGGCTCGATGCCTATCCAGGTAAAACTTTCCCGGGGATAATCAGCCGGGTATACCCACAGCTGGATCTCAAAATGCGTACCCGTACCGTGGAGGCCACCCTTATAGATGATATTGATCTTCTTCCGGGAATGTTTGCCCGTATTGAAGTGCTGCTGGCAGAGATACCCGATGCCTTGACTGTGCCCACTGAAGCTGTACTGGTGAATCCTGAAGGGGAACAGGTGGCGTTTGTCCTCCAGGGTAACAAAGTGATACAACACAAGGTGCAAACCGGGGTCGAAGATGAAGGACGGGTACAGATTATCGCTGGTGTCAAACCGGGAGACCAGGTTGTTGTCGCCGGAAATGAAAAACTCAAAGATGGTGCGAAAGTAAGGACAGATGCGAGGAAACAGTTATGATGATTACCACCATCTCTGTGCAACGACGCATTGCCACCAGTGTTATCGCTGTTGCTCTGTCTGTGATCGGAATTTACGGATTGATGCATCTTCCGGTGAACTTTCTGCCAGATATGACCTACCCCATGATCAAGATTCACATCTGGTGGCGCGGGGCTACTCCCGATGAGGTGGAAACCAATCTGGCCGAGCCCATCGAGCGACAGATGGCTACAGTGGACGGGCTTGATTATCTCGAATCCTCGTCCATTGAAGGCATGTACACTCTGGTGGCAAACTTCAAATACGGCATGGACATTGATGTCGCCTACCAGGATTCCCTGGCGGCCATGGCCCGGGTCGCCAGGCAGCTGCCAAAGGACATTGAACCTCCCATCGTCATTAAGGCCGACCCATCACAGCTCCCTGTAGTTCAGCTCACGGTTCGTTCGAAACAGTGGAATCTCGTCCAATTGCGGCTCTGGGCGGACAACTGGCTACAGGATCAGTTGTTAGCTGTTCCAGGTGTCGCAGGCACAGAGGTTGTCGGCGGGCTGAAGCGTGAAATCCGCGTCCATCTTGATCCACTGGCCATGGAAAAACACAGCCTTTCGCTGTCCACCGTCATCAAACGATTGCAGGAGGAAAATCTGGAGCAGTTTGGCGGGCGGGTAACAGCAGGTCCACGGGAAATTATCACCCGTACCATGGGGGAGTATCGTTCCATGGAGGATATTCGGTCCATTGTTTTGGCCAGAAACGGACAAGCAAAGATTACTTTAGGGGACATAGCTACAGTTCAAGATGCCCATGAAGAGGCAAGAGTAATCACCCGTCTTGACGGAAAACCGTCGGTGAAACTCAGCATCCTTAAACAGGCTGATGCCAACACCGTTGAGGTTGCACGGGCAGTCAATGAGAGAATTGGTGAACTGCAGCCAACGCTTCCGGGCGGCATTGAACTGGGGATGGTGGAAAACCAGGCTGCTTATGTCATTCCAGCATTAAAAGGCGTACGCAATGCCGTTGTCGAAGCCGCTTTATTAGTCTTTCTTGTGATTTTCCTTTTCTTAGGGAGTTGGCGTCAGGTTGTGGTAATGATGGTTGCTCTTCCCGTCACCATTGTGCTTAATTTTGCCTTTATGAAACTTGCCGGGTTTTCGCTCAATATTTTTTCCATGGGCGGGTTGGTGATCGCCATCGGGGTGGTACTGGATAACTCTATCGTGGTGATCGAAAACATTTCGCGTTTACGTGAAAAATCCCCAGCAACCCCACCCGATGAGCTGGCGATCGAAGGCACGACCGAGGTTGGGCCGGCTATCCTGGCTGCCACCCTTGCCTTTATTTCTTTGTTTATACCCTTTCTCATGGTTCCAGGTCTGACCAGCCTGTTGTTTAAAGAGTTGATTCTGGTAATCGCCGGTATTGTTTGTATCAGTTTAGCAGTGGCGGTTACCCTGACCCCCATGCTCACAGCTCTTTTATTTCGCGGTCTTGACCAGTCGGCACTGCGGAAAAACAGATTCGAACGATTCTTTGAATGGGTCACCCGGGGGTACGGACGGGTACTTGCGATTACCCTTCGTGCGCGCTGGGGCGTAATTCCTTTCTTTATCGCTATTCTGGTTGGCGCAGTCCTGCTCGCACCTCAGCTGGGAAGCGAATTTCTTCCCAGAATGGATGATGGCCGTATCCTCGTCAAGGTGAAGCTCCCCACCGGGGCGGCGGTTGGAGAAACCGACAGAGTATTGAATGAAATTGAAAAGAAAATAGCCGACGACCCACTTATTGAAACGGCTTTCACCCTTGCAGGCGGTAAAGTCTGGGGGCTATACACTTATGAAATTGCCTCGGAAGGAGAAATAGATATCCAGCTCATCCCCCGGCATGCCCGCAAATTGAGCACTAAAATGTATCTCCGGCAATTGCGAAAAAAATTAGCTACGATTGCAGTCCCCGGTGGCAAGATTATGGCCAAACAGGCAAAAATTAAAGGCCTGCGAAAGTTAGGTGATGCGGATATTGAGGTCAAGATAAAGGGACAAAAGATGGATAAACTTTTTGCCCTGGCCAATAAAACTGCCAAAACCATGAAAGGATTGAAACAGTTTACCAATGTGTACGTATCCATGGACATGACCAAACCGGAATACCAGATTCAAATTGATCGGGTTCGCGCAGCCGAACTGGGAATTTCCGTTGCAGATGTCGCGACCACTGTCAAATCTCTGCTCAGCGGTGCGGTAGCCTCTCGATACAGAGACGGTGATGACTTTTATAATATCCGGGTGATGATTCCGGAGGAACGGATCTCATCACGTCAGGACATAGAAAACCTGGTGCTTGAGAATGGACAAGGAGGGTACCTGAGACTTCGTGATGTGGCGGAAGTACGTCAGGCCATTGGTCCGGTTGAAATAGTCAGGGAGAATCAGGTCAAAGAGGTAATCGTTCGTGGGGATGCCTCCGGAACCAGTGTCGGACAGGCACTTTCCTCTCTCAAGACAGCAATGGCTCAAGTGGACATCCCAACCGGCTATCAGATGTTATACGGCGGACAGGCACAGATGATGGCAGAGATGAAACATACCATCCTGCTGATTCTGGGGTTTGCCGTGTTCTTTGCGTTTGTGGTGCTTGCCGTGCAATTCAACAGTCTCAAGCTGCCTGCATTGATTCTCGGCAGTGTGCCTTTTTGTGTCGCCGGCATGGTTTACTTTCTCTATGGAGCAGGTATTCCTGCTGGTGCAACAGTGCTGATAGGAATGCTGGTAGTGGTGGCATCTACAGTAAACGAAGGCGTGTTGTTGTTGACCGTTGTCGAGGACTTACGTTCCCGCAAAGGCAAGTCAATTTTTGACGCTCTGATTGAGGCAGGTGAAATCCGGCTGCGTCCACGGTTAATGATCGCCGCATCCGTCATTGTCGGTTTGATTCCACTGGCCCTGAATCTTGAAGAGGGCGGTGATATGCTCCAGCCTATGGCTGTAGGAGCTATCGGTGGTTTGTCCCTGGGCATCTTTGTCGCCCTCTTTCTGGTACCATGTTTTTACATGGCTTTTACACGTACGAGATAAGCACTACTCAAGTGGGCCAGGATCCCTCTCGACGATATCTCAAGACAATAATCAGATAATATTGTGTTGCTGACTGAAAAAAGAGTCTGTAGCCGGCAGCTGAATATTCGAGTTGTTCCCAGAAATGGCAGGGTTGGATGAGCTGTTAATGTTTGAATAGTTGCGAAGCGGTATCAGTCCCAGGTTTCGCTCTGGTAAGAGATCTGAAGAGACTTCGAGCAGTATCCAATGAGGAGGCAGGCAGTCATAAACTCCGTGGGGGCCGGCCAAATATTTACTACGATTCTACCGGAAACTCGACGAATAAAGGAATCTGCAGACAAGACATGCGCGTAACGAAACGTTCCCTTTATTACTGGATTCTCCATCGTCATTACGGCCTGCAGCTGCTCCTGCTGCTGGTCATCGTTATCAGTCTGTTCTTTCGAATCGTGCCGCTGGAGATGCAGAAGCGGATCATCAATCAGGCCATTGAGCTGAAAAATTACCAGCTGCTGTTTCTCTACTGCGGTATCTACTTTGCGGCCGTGCTGCTGGCCGGAATCTCCAAATACGCTATCAATTATCTTCAGGTGCTGATCGGCCAGAAAATTCTGGTGGAAATTCGTACCCGCCTCTACCGCCACATTTTACAGCTGCCACTCCAGTTTTATCGGACCATGCAGCCGGGGACCGTGATCTCCGCCATGACTGCGGAACTCAATGCCATTGGTTTTTTCATTGGAGGCGCCCTTGCCATTCCGGTGACATCGGCACTTACCTACCTTGCATTTTTCGGCTTTATGTTTTCTGTCAGCCCGCTCCTTGCTCTGCTCTCCTCATCGCTCTACCCTTTGGAACTGTTGATCATCCCCTGGTTGCAGAAGAGGTATAACAGGTGGAACCGCGAGCGGATTCAGACGATCCGCAAGATGAGCAACGTGGTGAATGAGGCCGTTTCCGGCATCCAGGATGTTCAATCCTATGGCGGGCATCGTTTTGAAGAACTGCGGCTGCAGGTGTATATCAGGAGATTATACACAACCCTGAAACGACTCTTTGTCATCAAATACGGCATAAAGTTCACCGACAACCTGTTTCAATCCTTCGGTCCCCTGATTCTCTTTCTGATCGGCGGAGTTCTCGCCATCAGGGGCCAGTTTACCCTTGGTGCCCTGGTTGCCTTTCTTTCCGCCTATGAAAAAATTTATGACCCCTGGAAGGAGATGCTTGCCTTTTACCAGTCCTATCAGGATGCCCGGGTCCGCTACGCTCAGATCATGAAAATTTTTGATCTGCAGCCACTTCGTGCCCTGCCGGCACCTGCAGAAAAACCAATCCTGATCTCGGGCAGACTTACGCTGGAAAATGTCAGTTGCACTCTACCCGACGGCACCCGACTGCTCAGCGGTATAAATTTGACTGTTCAGCCCGGTGAACAGGTTGCGGTGGTCGGCTTTTCCGGCTCCGGTAAATCTACTCTGGCCCTGTTAATTGATCAACTCTACGATGTTTCCGGCGGCAGGATTCTTTTGGACGACAACGATATTTCCACACTGAACAGAGAAGATATCTCGCAAAACATCGCCATGGTGTCGCAGCAGCCGTTTATCTTTTCCGGTACCATCCTTGATAACCTGCTGTATGGGCTCAAAAGTTCCGGTTGTTCGGATGATCTCCAGCCCGGGCGGGAACAGATATTTCAACTTCTGCATGATGTCGGCTTTGCAGAAGATGTGCTCTGGTTCGGCATCAACTCTGTGATACCGCAAAAACAGATCCGGAAATACAAAAATGATTTCCTGAAAATGCGAAAAATCATCCACATGGAGCTGGATGACAAATTTCAGGAAGTCGTGGAGTTTTACGATGTAAACAAATTCCTCCACTATGCAAACCTGCGTGATAATCTCATTTTTGGAGACAGCCAGGACGGCAGTTTCAGCACGGAAAACCTGCCTGCCAATAAAGCGTTCCTTCAGCTGCTGCATGATACCGGACTGGAAAATGATTTACTTCGTTTTGGACTTGCCCTGGCCAGAGTAAGCATTGATCTCCTCCACTACCACAGTGACGAATCGCTGGATCCTGCTTTTTTCTCAAAAACGCCCCTGGAGGTGGATGAAGTAGAGCTGTATGGTGAACTGGTTGGGCAGCTTGAACTTCATCCACCGCAATCCAATGAAGACAAGAGGCTCCTGCTCCTGCTTGCCCTGCGTTATATTCCGGCAAAGCACACGATTTTTTCTCTCTCCGCCAAGTTGGAAAAAAAGATCTTCCTGGCCCGCCATTACTTTCTCAACCAGATCATGAATATTGATGTCCATGCCTGTCGTGCAGCCGGGCAGAATTTTCTGGCCGGTGCCGGGCTCTTCGCAATCAATGAAGAGGAGCAGGAAAGTAATTTTATTGCCTACTGTCCCATCCGCTACCTCTACCACCATAGCCTGCGGACAAACATTCTCTTCGGCTCTGCAAAAAAAGACAACGAGGATATTTTAAAATTACGCCGGATTGCCTGGAAGACCTTCAAACAATACGGTCTGCTCAACGAGGTGCTGCAGATCGGTCTTGAATTTAACGTAGGCAGCCAGGGAAGCAAGTTGTCGGGAGGGCAGCAGCAGAAACTCGCCATTGCCCGGGGCCTGCTTAAAAAAACACCTGTCCTCATTCTGGACGAGGCAACATCAGGCCTTGACAACAAATCTCAAGCCCGGGTTCAGTCCCTGCTGTCCAGTAAATACCGGAACAGAACAACGGTCCTCGCTATCATCCACCGGCTTGATCTGGCCAAAGAGTATGACCGGATTGTTGTTTTAAAAGAGGGAACAGTCGTTGAAGAAGGAAGCTATCAAACATTAATGGAACAGCAGGGAATTTTTTACCGATTAATTAAAGGCAGCAGCACAAAAGAGCCTGCCTCCTGACAGTAAAAGCACATGAGACAGAAAGCAGATCGCTTAATAATCACTTCGCCGGATGAGATATGATGATGAAAAAAAACATGACCCCGGAGCAGCATTTTTTTCGGGCAATACCCCAACTCTCAGTTCTCGAAAATGATCAGATTTTTGACCTGGCCAAAAGAACCGGCAAACGAAAATATCGTAAAGGGGAATATATCTTTTTCCAGGATGACAACGTGGAACATCTTTATTTCCTGGAAATGGGCAAGGTTGAGATTTACAAGAGTGACGTCAACGGCCGCAAGTTAACCCTCTGGTACATCGAGGAAAGTGAAATATTCTGCCTGGCAACACTCTTTTCTCAGCAGGCATTTGCCAGCGCGCAGGCTGTCGAGCATTCACTTGTTTATTCCCTCTCAAAACAGGATTTCGAAGAGATAATCGCCGACTCCGGCGAATTCTCACGAAACCTGATCCGCTGTATCTGCGGCAAGATGGCGACCTACTCCTCCCTGCTCGATGACCTGGCTTTTAAAAAAATAGAGGCACGCCTGGCTAAAACGCTCCTGCGCAATCTTCATTCAGCAAAGGGACATGACCCTGTCTGTCGACTCAACCAGGAAGAACTCGCTGCCATGGTCGGAACCTCCAGGGAAGTAGTTGGACGCTGTTTAAAGACATTCCGGGATCGCAGCATAGTGAGTGTCAGCAAGAAGGGAAGGCCCCGCCTGATTATAGTCCGGCAATACAGCGCGCTGGAAGAACTGGCTGACGTGGAGTAACAGGGTGAAAAAATATTTCACCCATTGAACCAGGCAGCGCAGAAGAGTCATTGTCTTCCAACTGATCACAAAGAAGATTTGCCAATGGGTGAGATTCAAAAGGGGAAAACCATATTTTTTACCAAAAAGGCTTCCCCCTTCATTTGAGATTTAACAACCTTCGATTGCTTTTTTAGCTTTTTTCGCCTTGACATTCACCTGCATGCCGGCATCAAAATCACCGGCTTTATCCCCGCAATCCATGGTAACATTCGAGCCTGCAACAGCCGTGACTGTACAGGTAGTTTTGGCCAGGGCCGAACCTGTGCACGCTGTTGCCAGTAAAAACATTACTGCTACAATCAATATTCCACTCTCTTTCATCGTGTCACCTCTTGTATTTTTTAATGGAATCCCCTCACCCGCAGGGGTAAATTTTATTTCAACAAAGTTACTTCTCTTGAGGGTGAGCGGGCGTTTTTAAGATTTTCATCGTCAATGGGTCTTGCCCATTTGATTCTTGCCGAAGACGAAGATTTTTCTCCTCTGACAACAGCTCCTGCGGTTGTTGTCGCAACAGGCACGGAGTTTTCTTCCCGACTCACTGTTGTTTTCTGTTGTACGTCCTGCTGCTGTTCGGCAACATGCATCTCCATACCGATAATGGAATCGGAATCACCCTGCAGGGTAACGCTTTCAATGTTGCCGGTGTACCGGACAACCAGGGTATTACCGGATTTCAGCTGGACGATCATTTCGCTGCCATAAACAGTACCGGCGGCCAAAAGAACCATGGTGGTCAGTATCAATATTTTTTTCATCTCTCTAACCTGTGCAGTAACGGTGGATGCCCTGCCGGGCCAAAAGGTACGGCAGGACGATTTTTTGTTAAAGCTGAACCATAAACATTAAAGAAAATACGCTATAGTCGTCATACATCGTCGGATCGCCGGTATGAAACTCTTTGTAATCTCCCAGTCTGGTGGGTATATCAAAGTTGGTTTCATAGTATTCAGCTGAAAATCGAAGATCAAGGTTGCCAAAGGGAAAATAATTAAAGCCGATTCCCCACTGCTGTACGCCCTGGTCTTTTACGCCGAGAAATGAGCCAAGATCCCAGTCTTCGTATCGGGCAAAAGGCTGCAGCATACCGTCATCAAGTATCCGGAAGGGCAAAATATACCCTGCCTTGACATACCAACCATCCTTCTGACCGCTGCCTCCACCGACTATGGTATTCTGATCGGCCACGGCATTTGCAGTTTTATATGCATCTTCCAGGTCAACGTCATAATACATGGCCGTGGCAGTTATAACGCCTTCATTTGCAAAGGGATACTCGAAAAAGACATCCGTGGTCCAGGCGGTATAGTCCACTGTCTCATCATTGAGAACTTTGGACTGGAGGAATTCCGGGGTGCCTTTTTCACCGGCTGGTGCGGTATTTTTATAGGCTGCATCCGGTTCAAACCCTATTGAACCACCTACTGTCAGTAAAGGCCCTTTGGCTCCAAGATAGGTCCCTTTGTAACCCATGGCCGTTGGTCCACCTTCTGGATTGAGGATGGCATAGTGGAGCCGACCATACCAGGCAAAACTGTTTGAAGGCTCTGGAGTGGAAACAAATTCGGTGTTCATAAAGGGACTGTAAAACTTCGTCTCACCTTCACGTCCTTCCATAAGGGCGGCAAAATATTTGAGATGATTGTCAAAAAAATTACCCGAAAAAACAACACCCATATCACGACTATACTTGGTTGCATCGGTGCCGAATGGGGTATAGGCAAACATGGATCGTTCTGTGGTCAGTGGAGCAAAGCATTCATCCAGATTTGCCCGGGTCATGGGAATTTTGGTCATACCCATTTTCATATTGAGATGATCATTAAAGAGACCAAACAGGTAACCGTCGGTCAACCTGATATTGGAATTTAACTTATCGTTCGACTTGGCCAGTTCATATCCTCCCCCGCCAAAACTGCGGGTTGCGCTGGTACCGCCTCAGGTCTGAAATTTGGCACCCCAGGTGTCGTTGAGCATACCCGTAAATACCAGACGGGCCCTCCTCAGGTAAAAGTCACTGCGGCTTTCCGTGCCATCGACGCCGGAACCAAAATCAGTAAAATCGGCTATCCCCTGCAATTTAACATCAAACTGCATCCAGCCCTCATCCCCAAATTCTACCAAAGGGCCGGCTGCAGCCGGTTGACTCAGCATGAGACTACCGGTCAGACACGTTCCCAGGGCCAATGCCGCTACGCTAAAACGTTTTTTCATCTCCTCTTCCTCCAAAAAAATGATTAAAAAAAACTATCAGTGAACCGAGCCTGTCGGTGCTGACTGGTTTTCTTATAGCAGGAGGAAAAGATAGATAAAATGACGCACGTCACCGAAAAAAGTGCATAATGACAGGCTTAAATGTGACTTTTATCACAGTGGAATGCGACAAAATCACCTAAAAAATACCGTTTAGTTACGATAACAATAATTATAATGATACAGTATTTACTTTCATTACGGATAAATCGTAAGCGCTTCATTAACTACACTCTTGACATGATAATACCTCGCAATGTAAGCGTTTCATGAACACCCTGCTGTGCGTGATCAAGGCTCCCGATAATACCCCTGTATATCGGGGGACTTGAGCGCGTGCAGCAGGGTGTTCATGGAGCGCTTACGATAAATCGTAGATTACAATTTCACAGAGAGGGCAAAGCCGTGATTTCCGGTTCAAGATGACATACCTGAATGGAACAGGCAGATTGAACATTTTTCAGTGATGGACCCGGACACACAGGGCACACTGAAAAATAATCTTTCTATACCGTAGAACTATAGATATGCCAGGCCAGTGGAGTTTCGGTTCCGGGAAGATAGAGTGTATTACAGTTGATAAGAGCAGTCGATGGAACCAGCATCTGCTGTAATTCGCGTGCCCTGGCCGGGGTGAGTGCTGCATCCAGTAAGGCCTTGATGCGCTGCTGTTCCATTTCAATGTCCCGGCGCAGGGACATCAGTTTTTTCAGGGCAGCCGGTTGCGTCATCAAGTCTGCAATCCGCTGCACAACTTCGGATACCACCGGCTGCTGCGGGTGGGCAGCATGCAGTTTGTTCAGCAGCCGATCCAGGTACCTGCGGCTTTTTGGTTCTCTTATTTTCCGTTGCCGGACAATCTTCAAGGCACCGTTTAACAAGCCGCTGTCTGAAAGGATATCCTCAAGAGCAGCAAGCCGTTCCCTGTTTGCAGCGACTATGATTCCCTTGCTGTGGTGACAGATCAACTGCAAGGATCCGTCATCTACCAAAACCCGCTTCAACTCATCCACTGCTGCCGGCCAGTCACCATATTCCAGAGCAAATTGAGCGGTTACTGCAGTAAAGCTGTTTTCAGCAAAAGGCAGATCCTCCAGGAAAACCCCGGGCAGCAGTGTGATTCCATCCCCGCCATCCGGCAGGGATTGACTATAATCTACTCCCGTCAAAGTAAGATCAGACCTGACCTGTTTAGCTG
>WFRY01000391.1 GCA_015486315.1 Desulfobulbaceae bacterium | reverse complement strand
GGCATGGGCCGTGCACACACCATCTTCTTCAGCCTGCAAAGCCTGCAAGGCAGGGGCTACACCGGCAGCCCGCAAGCCGAGGTATTCCTTAAAGCAGAGGAGTTTTCCATTGAAATGAGCGGCCAGCTCACGGGTCAAACCGGTATTTGAAATGTCGGCAATGGCTGTGACGCCGTCACTGTGCTGACCGGACAGTGCCTCAAGGGCAGCAGAGTGTACTGATTCAGCGGAAAAACCGATTTTCTCACGCTCGGCCAGCATATTTTCAATCCAGCCGGTAAAGGTTGCAGGCGCCGGCAGACTGGACAGGTGAGCAAGGTTGGAGAGCTCCAGATGAGCATGCGCATTGACAAGAGCCGGCAGGAGAACGCAATCCGGATAATCAACAACAGAAGCAGCAGGGAACGTACGGCAGACATCAGTATAGAGGCCAACCTCTGCGATATGCCCGGACTGAACGGCAACAGCTCCGTTGATAATGACAGGCCGGCTGATGGGCAGCACCCAGGGTGCTCGATGAATAACAACCTGCGACTGCACGGATGTCAGGCCGGGGTATAATCCATTAACCGTTGGCGGGGTTTGAAACCGGCATCAGTTACCAGATGCCTGATCTCATCTTCGGACAGACGAAAATGTACACCTGCGGCTGCAACCACATTTTCCTCGATCATGGTGGAGCCGAAGTCGTTGGCACCGAAAAACAGGGAAACCTGGGCAATTTTTGGTCCCTGGGTAACCCAGGAGGCCTGAATATTGTCAAAATTATCCAGAAAAATCCGGCTTAAGGCCAGCATGCGCAGGTAGGCAAATCCGGTTGTCTTCTCAATGGGTGTTGCCGCTGCCAGGGCTGT
The DNA here is from genome assembly GCA_015486315.1 of Desulfobulbaceae bacterium. Lineage (GTDB taxonomy): Bacteria > Desulfobacterota > Desulfobulbia > Desulfobulbales > Desulfobulbaceae > Desulfobulbus_C. The sequence goes on along the minus strand of WFRY01000391.1, from coordinate 3,460 downwards.
ATTATCGGGCTGAAACGGCCAGGGAATAAAGGCGGTAAAGCCGCCGGTACGATCCTGGAGATCACGCAGCCGCTGCAGATGCTCCAGCCGTTCCTCCATGGTCTCCACGTGCCCGAACATCATGGTAGCGGTGGTTCGCATACCCAGGGTATGGGCCTCTTCCATGACCGCTATCCAGCGGTCTGCAGAACATTTACGGGGGGCCAGCATTTCCCGGACCCGATCAGTCAGGATCTCGGCACCGCCGCCGGGCATGGAGTCCAGGCCGGCAGCCATGAGCCGTTTGAGCACCTCCAGGGTGCTGCGCCCTGAAAGCTCGGCAAAATGACAGATCTCCGGCGGGGAAAAGCCATGCACATGAATGCCGGTCTCTTTCATAAACCGAAGCATGTCCTCATAAAACTCCAGCGGTTTGTCCGGATGAAGCCCGCCCTGGAGCAGGATCTGGGTGCCGCCCAGGGCCTGGGTTTCACTAATCTTTGCCAGCAGTTCTTCCCGAGTCAGCATGCTGCCCTGCGGATCTTCCGGGGCCTTGAAAAAGGCGCAGAATTTACAGGCCGAAATACAGATATCCGTATAGTTGATATTGCGGTCGATTACATAGGTGACCACCGGCTGCGGATGTTTGCGTTTACGGATTGCATCGGCAGTAAATCCCAGCTCATAGAGATCTGCTTTCCCGGCAAGAACAAGAAACTCGTCGCCGCTTATCCTGCCGCCTCCGGCTGCTTTATCAAGTATTGCCTGCATCATCTTAAAATGTCTCAAGGACCTTGTAGAGCGTATCACGCTCAACCGGTTCACGGCCCGCCTCTTTGATCAACTTGATCAACGTCTTGTGCCCAAGGGCCTGCTCGCTCTCGCCGCCGGCCATATGGGTAATGATCTCTTCTTTAACAGTTCCGTCCATATCATCGGCACCGAAGGACAGGGCCACCTGGGCAAGTTTGGGCCCGATCATGACCCAGTAGGCCTTGATGTGGGGAAAATTATCCAGCATAAGCCGGGCCACTGCGATGTTCTTCAGATCGTCAATACCCGTGGTGCGGGAATGTTCGGACATCTCGGTATTTTTCGGATGAAAGGCCAGGGGAATATAGGCCAGAAACCCGCCGGTCTCGTCCTGGGTTCTGCGCAGGGCATCCAGATGTTCCAGGCGCTCATCAATGGTCTCTATATGGCCGTACAGCAGGGTTGCATTGGTATGCAGACCATGGCGGTGCGCGGTTTTGGTCACCCGCAGCCAGCCTTCCCCGTCAAGTTTTCGTTCACAGGTAATCTCTCGGATACGGGGGCTGAACACCTCGGCACCACCGCCGGGAATAGATCCCAACCCGGCCTCTTTCAGTTCATCCAGGGTATCTCCTACGGATTTCCCTGCAAGGTCGGCAAGATGCTGTATTTCCACGCAGGTAAAGGCCTGGATATGGACATCCGGTCGAACCTCTTTAATACCGCGCAGGGCATCCAGATAATAGGAATAGGTAAGATCAGGATGGATACCACCCACCATGTGGATCTCGGTAATGGGTTCGTCCAACCGCTCACGGACCTTTTCTTTAATATCCTCAATGGACATCTCATAGGCCTGTTCATGGCCTTTTTCCTTACCAAATGCGCAAAACTTGCACAGATTGGTACAGACGTTTGAGTAGTTGATATGCTGGTTGTAAATAAAATATGCCGTATTACCGTTCTTGCGTTCACGTACAATATTTGCAAGATACCCCACAGCCAGAATATCGGGACATTCAAAAAGACGTTTGCCGTCTTCCAGAGAGAGACGTTCTTCAGCTCTGACCTTGGTCAGGATATCGCCAAGACCGGCCTGTTCAATAAAAGAATCCATGCTATTTAGAAAAATTGAATAAATAAAAAATGCCTCTTCCTTTGAGAAGAGGCATTGTAAAGTACTGCGAAATTATTAATCGAGAAAAAAACGTAATTTCTCGCGGCGACTTGAGTGGCGCAGTCGATTGAGTGCCTTTTTCTCTATCTGACGGATACGTTCGCGAGATACGTTAAACTGTTTGCCGATCTCTTCAAGGGTATATTCAGCCTTTTCTCCAATCCCGAAACGGAGACGGATAATCTTTTCTTCCCGCTCAGTCAGGGTGGACAGTACCTCGGTTACCCGGCTTGCCAGTTCACGGTTCTGGACCATATCATAGGGCGATTCCGATTCCTGGTTTGCCAGGAAATCACCGAGAGTGGAATCATCGTCACCAACAGGAGTTTCCAGAGAAATTGGTTCACGGGAAGCCTCCAGGATAGCCAGGATCTTATCCATAGGCAGATCCGTCATCTTGGCAATTTCAACCGGAGTCGGCTCTCGGCCCAGCTCCTTTAAAAGAGAATAAAAAGCCTTGAAAAACTGGCTGCGCAACTCAAGGAAATGCACCGGCAGGCGAATAGTCCTGGTCTTATCCAGAATTGCCCGGGTAATCGCCTGCCTGATCCACCAGGAGGCATAGGTGGAAAATTTATTTCCCTTCTTGTAATCAAAACGAAACACCGCACGCATCAGCCCCAGGTTGCCTTCCTGAATCAGGTCGGCAAGAGTCAACCCCTGGTGCATGTACCGTTTGGCAATGGACACCACGAGCCTAAGGTTGGCCCTGATCATGGCGTCTTTGGCAATTTCGATGGAACGGTTATAGGCTTCGAGCCTTGTGTTCAGATCAAACAGCTCACGCCTGTCATCATATTTGCGGGCTGCGATTTTAACGCAATGCCGCATATAATTAAGCTGTTGTTTTTTCGGCTTTAACGAAGGATCACGACGCTGCCAGAGATCAATACGTTCAACCAGCATCTTCATCTCCGTGGTTTCCGTACCGTCATCACGGATGGCTGAAATTATGGCGTCAAATCCTTCCCGAATCGTTTTGGAATACTTGGCCTCTTCCTCCGGGGTCAACAGGTCGAACTGCCCCATCTCCCGCAGGTAGGTTGTTGTGGTTTCTTCGGAATCATGCTCTTCAGAACTGGGAATAGTATCATTGACCAGATCCTCATCGCTTTTTTGATTTCCAGTCCATATTTCCCCGGACAGCGTTTTCTTTTTGCCCGATTCATCGACGGTCACAATCTCAATATTGTGATCACCCAGAAAATCAAAAAGTTCTTCAATGGCTCCAGGTGCTTTTACTTTATCAGGCAACAACTCATTGAGATGTTTAAAAGTGATACACCCTTCGCTTTTTCCAGCCTTTAGAAGGTCATTCTTGATACTTGACAGCACCTGCCTTCCACCCCCAAACATTATATTTCAACGCAAAAAAAGGCGCAGAGCGCCCAGTATATCCTAAAACAATTAAAATAATACACATTCCAGCAAAAAGCAATCATAGAGTTTCAAATTCCTGTTTTTTCGAGTACTAATTTAAAAAGTGAAACTTTTTATTTGTCCTCATTGTATGATACAATTTGCATAATCGGTAACAGCTTCATACAATTA
>WFRY01000390.1 GCA_015486315.1 Desulfobulbaceae bacterium | reverse complement strand
ATCCCCACCAGTGCTGTCTGATTCACAGGTTACAGTTCCGTCTTCGGCGATAGCCCGAATACTGCTGTCCACAGCACAGGAGGCAGATACCCGCCGCTGAACATAGCCGGGGTCGACAACCAGATTGATATCACCGCTGCCTCCGCCGCCGGTCAATCCACTGCCGGCGTTGACCCACGTAATATGACCAAATGCGCTGGAATCAAAGCCATCCAGGGTGTCGGCATCCTTGGCTTTAAAGGAGTAACCGACAGAAAGAATCTGCTGACGGGGCACCATTTCCGTATCGCTTCCAACTGTAATGCCAAGATAGCTGTCACTGTCAAAATCATTTGATTCAAGAGCGTTCAGAGACCCAAGTTTCACAGAAAAAATACCATTTTGAACACTGACAGCGGTGTGATTTTCACTCCAGTATGGATTTCCATTTTCAGCAACCGAGTACAGAGAGAAATTGACATCATAAGAGCCGTCACTTAAGCGGCTGCCGTCGGCATTGGTTAAAACGCCTTGAAAGTTCATGCTGCCTGGAACTGCCATGGCTGCAGTGGCTCCCATCAGCTGGCAGAAAAGCAGTCCGGCCAATAGTTTTCGTATCATATTTTTATTAAAACCTTTTTTTGATGTCATGATCTCTCCTTATGATTTTTTGCACTATTGACAGGCTCGTCAAAAATAAAAATCAGCAATAAAGGGGGCGGAATTATATAACCCTTGCCTTTTTTCTGTCCCCTTTCCCCTCTACTCTACCCTGTTTTTTCCTGATTCTTTCCCGTTTCTCATTTTCCCCTATGTGTCGTCCTGTTTAAACAGCAGAAAAGGCTGATCGTCTTCGTTGTTATTATCAGTATCGGCCTCAAGCAGCAGGGTGGTATCACCGCTGGTTCCGGCGGAAATATGTAGCAGAGAGGACGGCGCTTTGGTACCGATGCCGACATCGCCGGTATTGGTAACCGTCAGAACAGCATTCACCATGTCAGGATTGTCAGCATTAGCGCCGCTGTTCTGGAGGAGATGAAAACTTCCCCGAACAATCTGCCTGCACTTCAGCCGGCAACTACATTCTCTGAAGACAACTAAAATAAGACTACAGAACAGGCAGATAATCCACAAGTTTTTTCAGAATAACAGGAATAAGGGGATAATGTGAAAATGGGTCAGAAATCGGACCCATTTTCACACTTTTCTATCCGAAGCTGAATTTTATCCAACAAGCCCGGCATTTATGTGCCGGAACAACAATTGCGAAAAACAGCTCGTTGATTCGCAAATATCCATTCGAAAGTTCTTTATTGATGAGTTATTGCCGGCAAAAAATCGGGCCAGAAAAAACAGGATTGCGAGTTCTGAGTTCTGGTCCAGTAGTCACTACCACTTTTTTGAATAATGAATGCGGCAAGAGCAGGGCCTGTCTGGGTGATGAGCTTGTTATTTCGCAGGTAGAGACCGGTGTTATCCTCGAGCAATGTAAGGTTGGTCAGGCTCGACGGCACAATGCCACACAATTCATTGTTATCGAGCCAGAGTTCCCGCAGCTGCAGCAGGTTACCGAGGGAAGAGGGAATCTCCCCTGAAAGATTATTGGACCGCAGAGCGAGGTATTGCAGCCCCTTCATGTTGCCAAGGGATGAGGGGATGACACCGGAGATATTATTGGAACGTAGATCAACTCTTGATAAATATTGCAGGTTCCCGAGCGATGAAGGGATGGAACCGCCGAGATCATTGTCGTATAGAGCGAGATATTCCAACCGGCTCAGAGCACCCAGGGATGCGGGAATAAAGCCAATGAGATTATTGCCGGGAAGGTTCAGCTGGGTAACATGAGTAAGGGTAGAGTCACAAACAACACGATACCAGTGATCTTCACAGGGATCCGGTCGGGTTACATCATCCCAGCCATCGTTATTGAGCCAGGCTGGTCCATTGGTTGCATTGTAGAGAGCTGTCAGGGCATTTTTTTCTGCTGCAGGGACAGAGGCCAGCACCTGAGGTGGCCCAGTTATCACTCCTGATGAAACCAGCAAGCTCAGTATGGCCAGGTATAAGAAGGGAACACGTTTCAGAGTATGCACTATCTACCTCCTTTCATGTACTATTTCCTTTGCGGAACCGCAACGCAACGTCTCTCTGCAAAATTATTTTCACAGCATCAAAATCAATGCTTCCCGATCATGGCCGGCACAAACATGGGCCAGGAAAAAAATTTGTATTCATCCGCGCCGATATCACAGCCGAGGAACTCACCAAAACCGGGACGGGAATCTCCGTCAATGTCATAGGAAGGAGCGACACGAATATAAAAACGATGCCCCTGCAAATCGTCAAACCAGGTCCCGCACAACCCAGTGTCAATGGCCGGAGAGCCTTTCTGTAGATGCCACGTCCCATCAAGCATCGGGTCATCCTGTCTCTCGTTGCTCGAATTGTAGGTGACGTTTCCACTGCTTTGATGCGCACCAAGTATACAATAGTTTGCATTCAGGGACAGGGTAGAATTGTTGAGTTGATTTAGATAGATATCCGTCCATGACGAAATCTCATCCCTCAGGATAGCATTTGTCATCGAAGCAGTGGATTCACTTGTATTAGAAGCTGTTATTCTGATTTCAAATCGAGGATTATCCACTATTGTACAGTTGGTCAATGTTAAAGAGTTATGGCTGTCCCCACTTGAAGTCAACTCGATACCAGACGTATTCGAGGCAATAATCGAGTTGGTTGCTGTCGCTGTAATGCTGCCGCTCTCAATGCTTCTTGCATAAAAAACTCCATAATAAGGGGGGATAGAGAAGTTGCCTGTTATGCGGACATCTTCCATGTCCAGAGTAAGCGTACTTCCCTCTTGAGAAAAAACATCTATCACCTTTTCATTGCTATCATTCCCGACAAATGCCGTATCATTTATTGTAGCAGTTATTTGAGCATTAATCTGACTGTAAAGTCCAACAACCGGATTACCTGCAAAGCCTGTCACCTCTACATGATCCATGGAAAGATGCCCTGTTGCCCCGCCATTGGTTATGATGGATATTACCTTGTTGAAGCCACCGACGGCAGCCGGTTCCAGGGTCAGACAGCGCAAATCCATGGTGCTGTTTTCTCCATTATTATTGTTAAATATCTCTAAAAATGCATCATCAAACCCTGGGTAATGCCCGGCGACTATAGTGGTTCCTGCCGGGTCACAGGTTTGCCGGGAGAAAGTGCTGTCCCAGCCTCCAGCAAAAATGATCTGGGTACCGGGACGAACCCATAAACTTTCCTCGTCATACGTTCCACGTACAATATGAATAACCGCTCCGTCATGGACCACTGTATCCAAAGCATTTTTTACTGTTCGGCACGGAGTGTCGCGATTTGTGCATGGGTTATCGGTGTCACTGCCTCCTGTACTGACATACAGCGAAACAGGAACATCTGCAAAGCAGGACTGGTGGTAAAACAGGATAGCAAGCATGGTACAGATTATAGAACGCATGTCGATCCTCCATTAATATATGAACGGTAATTTTTTTTCGGTCGTTAAAGTTTATGATGGTTATTTCTACTTTGTCACATTAGCCAATAGCCGTTACTGGCCCCTCGGTCTCTTGTTTTCTGTAAGCCAAGTCTATAGAGGCCTGTCTCCTTTCGTGTCTTGATTTTCCTTTGCCTGAAGACCTCTTCTTCTGAGATATCCCGGTGCGGAAGGTAATGACACCGCAATGCAATAATATCCCCGCAGCTCAACAGTGGACAATCTTCTTTGTGGAGTAACCGTTCTTCCAGAAAAAAAGCATAACACATAACAAACAGTACTATAGCCGTGTGGTGATGCCAAGAATAAAGGGGGTGGCAGAATAAAGGGGTTAGGGAATAATGGGCCGGAACTATTTAACGCCTTTTTTAAGGTAAACTATTTTGCTTATATACCTCTATTTTCCTGCCCTGCTTTGCGGTAAGAATCCAGAACTTGTTGATAAATAATTGTATCTTCAGGGGCAACGGCCATTGCCTGTTCAAGGTATTCGGTGGCCCGTTGATAGTCATGATTGTGGATAAATCGGTTGGCCAATTGAAGTGATATTCGAGAAAATTTTTTTTGTAATCGCTCCCTGAT
>WFRY01000389.1 GCA_015486315.1 Desulfobulbaceae bacterium | reverse complement strand
TGCCTAAACTCCAGTTTGGGTACCCATTGGTCTGAAGCTCCTGCTTCTTTCCTTATTCTTTCCTTATTGATACCTGCAGGGTAGGTCATCTGTCCCCGTGTGGAAGCTGGAGCTTCCAGCTTTGCGTTCCCAAACTGGAGTTTGGGAACGAGCGGGTGAGTAATTCCCATTATAGTCGGCTATATGGGGATTCCATATTTTGAAACGCTCAATTTATATTGCTGTCTTGATATGAAAGTACACCCTCAATATTTTCACCGGTTCGTCCGGGACAGGCTGGTTGTTTTTTGAGGGAAGGTGGTAATTTTTTTCTCTACGGGTACCATTTCGAGAGTATATTTTTTCACTGTTTCATGTAAAAAGCTAAAATTAGAAGATAGAGTCTCGATTACTACTGATTTTTTCAGTATTTCGTTCGGCATAATTATTGCTTTCTGTATCTATTAAGTGTATCTGCCAAGTGCAGGACAGATAGAATTAGTTTTGCAGCAGACAAACTCTTTGCGTTCTTTGCGATTTTGCGGTTCATTTTTTTAACCGCCCGCTTCGCTCAAGACGCAAAGGACGCAAAGGGGATGACGTTTTCACCATTGGGGTGGCCAATGGTGAAAGAACCACGAGCAAAATACCAAATAGTTAGCATTAACATAACATTACTGTTAATACGCTGAACAGTTACTGCTTTCTTTTGTTTTTGGACAGCCTTTTAGGAGGAAGGTATTTGGGGACATCCCCTAAGCTTTCAGCTTTGAGCCATTTTTCAGGTATGCGCAAAAAACTGAAGCATTACAAAATCAGCCGGTAACGGCAAGGACTTTCAAGACATTGATTCAATAGGAGAAATCATGAACACGATATATCGCCGGTCAAACAGCAGAGGTGTTATCTGGATGATGCTTGTTTTTACAGGAGCGCTGTTCTTATGTTCAGGTGTTTATGCAGGTGTTCCCGGCATGGTGAACTACCAGGGAAGGCTTGAACAGCATGGAGCGGCACTTACCACTGTCAGCCCCGTTACCATGACATTCAAAATTTTCGTTGAAGAGTCTGATACAGGCGGAAGCCCCATCTGGATTGAGTCCCAGGATGTTGAAGTGGCGGAAGGGATGTTTTCAGTAAAGCTCGGCGCTGTAAATCCTCTTGACATGTCGTTGTTTGAAGACTCCAGCCGTGAATACTGGCTGGAACTTTCCATCGATGGTGAGACACTGTCACCACGGCAGCGTCTGACCAGTGTACCGTTTGCTTTCAATGCCGAAACCCTTGATGGATACACTGCTGCCGAGCTTGATCAATCTGCCCATACTGAGAGAACAGACAACCCTCATAACGTCACCGCATCCCAGATTGGCGCCGCGACCATGGCTGACCTGACCTGGGGGAACCTCCAGAATATCCCGGCGGAGATTGCCGACGGCGACCAGACCGGCATCACCACTGAGACTGACCCCACAGTGCTTGATTCAGTAAAGGATGGGGTATCATGGAATGAAATAAGTGACAAACCCGCTGGATTTGCTGACGGAATTGACAATGATTCCGGGGGTGATATTAAAGGGGTATCCGCTGGTACGGGGCTGACCGGCGGGGGAAGCTCGGGGGATGTTACCCTTGGCATAATTCTTCCTCTGGACCTTACAACGTCCACTGCGTCGGCAACCGAAGCTGTCATCAAGGGAAGCAATAACGGTAATGGTTATGGCGTTTATGGCTGGAGCGGCAGCAACTACGGTGTTTATGGCTACAGTTCTTCCCTTTTCGGTATTTTTGGTTACAGCAATGACAATGCAGGCGTAGGCGGCATCAATGGGAGCGCCGGTAATGAAGGCCATCTTGGCACCCAGAATGAAGGCGTATATGGCAAGGGGATGCTTTCGGACAGCAGTGGAGTCAAGGGCGAACATGCAGAAACCGGGAATACAGGCGTTCTTGGCACTAATTACAGTGGCGTCTCCGGTTACGGAAAAGGCTCTGCCAACGGAGTATATGGCGGAAATGAAAACGGAAATTATGCCTATCTTGGAGGTGCAATGTACAGCGTTTACAGCTCGGCTCACGACAGCAGTTCTTTTGCGGGATATTTTCTGGGCAAGACCACTGTAAGCGGAGGCAGTTTCGAATTGATAAACAGCACAGGAGAAAACTGGCTCTCGTTTCTCAGGGGTACCAATCAGAATGCAGGGTTTGCCTTTAAGGAAGAGGGCGCAGCAGCCACCCAGTGGATATTCCCCTACTTTCGTGGCTGGCAGAGTGACAACCTTATAATTCGTGATGAAACAGCAACGCCAAGAAGAGATGTCATGACATTCAAAGCAGGAACAGGGCAGGTTGGGATAGGTACGGTCCCGGAAACCCTGCTGCACGTATCTGCCGGAACCAGTGGAGATGCTGTGCTCCTGCTTGAAGCCGATACAGACAACAGCAATGAAGATGATCAGCCAGCGGTGGAATTCCGCCAGGATGGCGGTCAGGTGACGGCAACGGTCGGTTTCAGCGATTCCACCAACGTTCTGCAGATCAAGGCAACAAACGGCATTTATATTGACAGTGGCAGTGGGGCAATAAGCCGCTCTGCCCATACAGGTTATTATTCTGTTTCTCCTGCTGCTTTTGTTAAAAGAGAGGCTGGCGGCAGTTATGGTAATTATGGGCACGCGATTCAGAATTTTTCCGCCGACACGGCTTTTTTTAACGCTCCAGTCAATCTGCCCCAAGGCGCCCAGGTAGTGAAGGTTACCTGTTTCTATTTTGATTTTAACAGTGACGAGGATGCTTTCTTCAAGTTAGAACGTTTGGCGTTCAGACCTCCAACGGCGTCGCATATGGCTGTGTTCAGGTCAGATGATGATCAAAGAGAGACAGTTGTTGATACAATAGATGATGCCATAATTGATAATTCTTCCAATCAGTATTATTTGAGTCTGCAACTGCCGTCAGATATAGATTTTTATGGCGCCGTGATTGAATATACCACCATGCGGATCAATTAAGGAAAACATGAAACAACCACGATTTTACCTATCTGTTTTGGTATCCTTCAGCCACCTTTCATCTACCTGCACCGGACTTGATTAAGCCTTATACAAGGGTAATTATCATGAATAAACTGACCACATCATACGGCATCCTGGTTGTCCTCGGCAGCATATTTTTGTTGATCTCAACGCATGCATTAGGTGCCACCATGCAGAGCAGCAGCTATACCATTACTGCTGATGTTGTTTCAGGGGGAGGAGGGGTTTTGTCCTCCCCCACGTACCGGTTGAAGTCCACTATTGGCCAGCCTACTCCGCTAATGGACCAGGCAGCACCACCATATTCCACGTCTTATGATCTCTATCCTGGTTTCTGGTACACCATTGAAACAGGTCCCCTTTGTGTGGATATAGCTGTCTTTGCCGCGTCCTTCGGCTCTCTGGAGGAAGACATAAATTACAATCCTGTATGTGATATGGACTTGGACGGAGACGTGGATGGCATTGATATAGTGGATTTTATTACCGGGCTGTAAAAAGCTGCTCAAAAGTTGTGTTAAGGGGCTGTCCAAAAATAAGTTAGATGATAGCGCGCTCAGATTTGGGTCAGGCTGGGTTGAACTGACCCTGCAAAACCGCAGGCGTAGCCGGGCTACGTTGAGGATTTTGTGATTGAAGTTCAGCTCAGGATGGCCTGAAGATTAGATGCGAAATCGGTAAGTTATTTTTGGACAACCCCTAAGCTTTCATGTTGCACGCCCATGCAGTGCAATATCCAAGTCATGAAAAACACAGGCGCATAGCTCAGTCTGTTTTTTTACAGTAAGGGAGTATCCATAACTACGAGAGCTAAGTGGATACCCCCTTTTGCGGTAAATGATTTCTGCAAATTTGCACTTTACCTCTCCAAGTTCTTCCATGACTGTCTGATCAAGGTCATTTTTGGGTAACTTCTCAATAATGCCGTGCAAATTCTCTTGTAGTACTCCCCTTTCAGTATAGCGCCATAAATCATACTTTTTTGAAAAATTTATCCTTCAGGGTGTTGCAAAATTGTAACATTTCTGTATTCTGTGCCCACCCCTGAAAGAGATATGGTAGTGGGTTTTGGGGTCAGTAGATACCGCAAATTAGT
>WFRY01000388.1 GCA_015486315.1 Desulfobulbaceae bacterium | reverse complement strand
ACGTTCGGCAGGTGTTCCATTGCGAGAGAATCAGGAGAACCCTCTAAGACGGAAAAGCTAGAGACGGCTTCGGCTGGGGCATTCGTCAACGTTGTTCATCCATGGCACACCGTTAGTTGGCATACAGCAAGGGAACATGTTCGGGGGCTCCAGATGCGTATCGCGAATGCTGTAAAGGAAAAGAACTGGGGCAAGGTGCAAACCCTGCAACGGCATAGAGCCTCTGGAGATCGAGGAACCGTATGAGGGAAATCTTCACGTACGGGTCTGTGTGGGGGGAGCGCCGGGTAACCGGTGCTTCTACCTGGAAGCGGACCCCAAGCAGCGCCGTTTTTCAAACAACCATTGTTGGTTGTTCTCAGTTCACAGCTACGAATCACCCTCATAGGTAATATCGCTTGGGGCGGCTGAAACGGAACGTTGGGCTTCAGAAAAAAAACCTACGCAATAAGTTATCAGTCCTTGCCGAGAAAAAGGAAAATTGACAAACGATACCACATGCAGTATCGTTTACTCTATGGATAATAATACAATCATCATGGATACAAATGTTCTCTTTGCTGGACTTTATTCGTCCACAGGAGCATCATTTCAAATACTTAAACGACTAAATGCTGGGACAATAAAGCCCGTGATATCCACAACCTTATTGTTTGAATATGAAGATGTTTTAAAAAGAGAACAAACAGTATTGAACCTATCCCACAGACAAGTAGATATCGTGCTTGATAACATCTGTTCTCTTAGCAAGTTTCAAGAAATATATTTTCTATGGAGACCATACCTGAATGACCCCAAAGATGACCATGTTCTTGAGGTCGCTGTAGCCTCGAAAACAAAAACAATCGTTACACACAATATTAAAGATTTTAAAGATGTTGATAAATTCGGAATAAAAGCCATGACACCTGGTAATTTTTTGGAGGTAATAAAATGAGTGCATTAAGCTTAAGGTTGCCTAACTCTATTCATCGCCATATAAAAGAAATAGCTTCACAGGAAGGTGTTTCTATCAACCAATTCATTTCATCCGCTGTATCCGAAAAGATATCAGCCATATCAACTGAAAATTATTTAGTCCAAAGAGCAAAAAGAGCCAATAGAAATGAGTTTGCCAACATATTAAACTCCGTACCAGAGAGAACACCTATCGTAGGTGATGAGCTGTAAGGCGTATTGTAAATTGCCACAGGCAACATACTGTTTTTATAAGTTTTGTGCTCTTTAATCAATAGCCCAACAAGGCGCTGCTCGTGCCGAGCTAAATCCGGTGCTTCGGAATTTCCCTTACGGGGGATGAAATTGGCAAGTGTTACCCAGCGGGTGAGTGACCGAAAGAGTCACAAGTCCCACCTGCCTAAAGCTTATCCAGCAGGGCAGTAGTGAAACCTGAGGGCCAACCCGATGACGGGAGTCCGAAGCTATAACAATAGGGAACAGACCACGATTAATTTATAATTTTAGCTATTGCTTCAGCTTGTTGTTAGATAAGAAACGTGGTCTGTCCCCGATTATTCGATTGTTAACTTGTTTTTTTCCACAGGAGGAATTTTGCAATGACCGTGAAAACAGATTTTACACCTGAAGAGTGGAAACAACTGCTCCAGGCACCCGGTGCCGCAGGTATCTATATCATGATGTCCGATCCAAGCTTTGTGATCGGCAGCATGAAAGAGGCCCTGGCTGTATCGGGCAGTATTCTCCAGAAGGGAAAACAGGGAGGTAACAGTGAACTGCTGGCAGCACTGCTTGGAGAGTTCAAAGAAAGAGAAATGGTCAAGCAGGCTCAGCTTAAATTTGAGGAAAAAAACGTTGATGCTGTAAAGAAGAAAACGATTGATGTCCTCAAGCGGGCTGCCGGGATTCTTGATGAGAAAGCAACTCCTGAGGAAGCTGCAGAGATTAAAGCCTGGCTGTATGATGTGAGCGTTAAGGCGGCCAATGCAGCAAAAGAGGGTGGATTTCTTGGTTTTGGTGGTGAACGAGTAAGCGAAAATGAAAAAGCAGCTCTACAGGAAATTGCCGGATTGCTTGATATCACTTTGTGAGTTTGTTCTCCTTCCATTTTGCAGAAAATGTTCAGCACCATGCCTGCAAGTAAGACTCAAAAGAACACTGCTCACCTTCTGTCTTGCAGGGAGCTTGTATCCCATGCACCTGCGGGCCGACCAGGACACTCAACAGGAGCCGCCGCCCGCTGCTTTCTCAGCCATCTGGGATCTGCCGGAGCTGTACAAAAATAAAGAGAACCCGTTCATTCAGAAATTTGATCTGGTTGGTCGTTAGATAGGAAACGTGGTCTGTCCCAATAGTGTTCGGCACGCTTTATGCAGATTGTACCTGACGCAAAGCTGGCCATATGGCATACGAGTGCAGTAAGCGAGCAGCTACCTTT
>WFRY01000387.1 GCA_015486315.1 Desulfobulbaceae bacterium | reverse complement strand
ATTCCACAGAGTGTCCGTGATGCTTCATACAAGCGGACTCGACGTCCTGACTACTCTCTTACTCACCACAGCCATTTATAAGAGCCTTCCTGCCGGCTAGCTCATCTGCTCACAAAATCATCATACAGCTTTTGAGATTCGCTTGATTCTCTGAGGCGTTTGTTGTCGTTCTCTTTATCCTACCGGACTTTTGCCAAATTAAAATACGTTAATCTCTTCAAAATTACCTGATTAAACTGCTTTTTACAATAACCACTCGCACGCTCGTGGTCGTAGGTTTTTTAAGGCATGGGGAGAGCAGCGAATGAGGAGATCCCCCGCTCACTGGATTATCAAAAAAAAGGGAGCCCGAAGGCTCCCGGGTGGCAGTATTCGCCGCCCTCATCCCGGTTATCCCTTGACGAGTTGCTCCTCAGCAGAGCTCGTCTCCGTTTCACCGGAACCTCTTATACTTCTGTTAATGTAATGTTATTCTGTTTCCTCCACTGCTTTCTGGATATGTTCTTCAGTTACTTCCTGCGCCTGTTGCAGAGCTGCGATATTGAGTGAAAGATGTGCCAGCAGGTTGATTTTTCGAGGCAGCCCGTTGGTTGCCTGGAATAATGCTTCCCTGGCAGGCTCTGTAAATAATTCCATCTGGGTACCCGCCAACTCAAGCCGATGCTTCAGATAGGGCTGTAATTCTGCTCTTTCCAACCCGGAGATATGATAGCGAACCACGATTCGCTGTGCCAGGGGTTCATGCACAGATAGAGATAACCTTCGCCTCAACTCGGCCTGACCGACAAAGATCATGCAAAGCCGATTTTTTGAGTCCATCTCGTAATTGGTCAATAATCTAAGGTTGGCCAGCACATCATTTCTGAGATACTGCGCCTCGTCAATAATCAGTATCGGCCTGATTTTAGATTCCAGGCAGAGACGTTCCACCTCTTGACGAATGGATCGAAACAACGCTGCCAGGCTCCGTTCGGTGGTAAGACCCATTTCCCAGGCAATAGACTTGTAAATGTCCGTTACATTACCGGTGGTCAAGGGGACATAAAACAGCCGGTACATCCCGGTGTGCAGAGAAGCAGCCACTTTTCTACAGATACTGGTTTTACCGCTGCCAACTTCTCCAGTGATAAGTCCGATACCACGTAGATCCAACAGATACTTGAGCCGCGCCTCCAGTTCCTCTGCTGCCTGTGAACCGAACAGTTTGTCCGGTTCAAGGTCTTTTTCAAAGGGGTGATGCGCCAGGCCATAGACCTTTCTATACATTACGTTCCTCCCTGCTTTTCTTTGCTTTGGCCAGCTTACTGAAGGCAATCGTATGTTTTGGTGTATTTTCTTTTTTCAGTGTCTTTTTTTCAGCATCCGGTTCAACTTCTTTAATGGAGCTGGATGGACGATCTCGTTTGACAAAACAGTTGGCATAGGTGTCAACGAGTTTTGCTTCCTGCATAAAATGTCCGTTATGCAAAACCTTGATTACCTTCCCCTGATCCGCAGGATTGTACCGCAGGGTGACGGTTTCACCGACCAGTGAAGCGTCGATTTCATAGGCCTGACCATTGAGGCTGATGGTGCGGTCTTTCTGCACTTTTCGTTTTGTTTCAAAGAGAAAAAGATCATCCAGGTCAACACCGGGTTCAGGATATTTGACTCGCTCTCCTGTTCCGGCCCAACGATCCAGAGGGGTCTCTCCAAGGATACGATGGGGCGAACGATGATATTCCATTTCAACGTAATGCCACAAGGCACGGTTGATTGTCGGGAGACTTTCCAGGTCTTGCTGTGACAGCATGGGCAGGCACTGCATCCGTACTGTCCGGAACCACCGTTCGACTTTGCCTTTGGCCTCCGGATGATAGGGTCTGGCATGAATCAGGGTGATGCCGAGTTTTGCGCATACCAGGGATAAATGGTGTGAGCGAAAGGCTGAGCCGTTATCGACAAACAACCGTTTGGGGATACCTCTGCGCATGACAGCCTGCTTGAACACCTCCATAAAGGCGCTGGTGTTTTCTGAAAAGGCAAAGGCCGCATATAGAATGACCCTGGTTGCGTCATCAATCAAGGCGATAAGGTATGTTTTCTGCTTCCTGCCATGTTTGTTTTTCACTGCCGGGCCGTGCATAACATCGCTCATGCACAGCTCACCGGCATGTTCGTATGCAAAGCAGCGGTGATCTTTGCTTGCAGAGGTTTTCTTTTTATTCAAACCATGTCGGGCAAAGAGCTTATAGACTGTGGATTCAGGTAAACGGACAGTATCGGACACCTTACCGGACGCCCTTACTTTTTTTATAACCAGAGGAACGGTAAGCTCCGGCTCTTCCTCTTTGATTGTCAGCAATAGATCCGCCACTTCACAGGGCATCCTTCTTGCCTTTCCTTTATCTGTACGTTCTTTGGGCAGCAGCGCTTCAAAGCCTCCTTTGCGGTATTTTTTCAGCCATGACCTGATAGTTTCTTCAGATACCCTGGTACGTCTGGAACCGGGTATGAGATAGTCTTGATCCGCTTTCTTTGTAATCATGGCATACAATCCTTTTGTGCCACTGGGCAGATGTGCAAAGTCCGCAATAATCCCATAGCGGAACAATGCCACATCATCGGGTTTTACCTGTTTTGCCATGAACGCCTCCATTTTGAGTTAAATTCAACGATGGAAAACGTTATATCAGATCAGCTCACCATATACAGTCCCCATCAGTTGTTGGAAGTCGACAAATGACAATACCGGCCATCGGAACGGGGGCCGAAACCGACAATCCGCGGCAGGGCATGGAGGTGCTCTTCGGCGATATCGCGCATTTTTGTCAATACACAGTCCGTGTTGTATTTTTCATGAAATGATTGCAGATCAGGGGAGCATTCGTTGACAAGAAGACCAGCAAGAATGGTCAACGCTTCTCGTACATACTTGATCCTCCTCCTCAACCAACGCAAGCCACCTGGAAGCTCAATATCCGGTCGTACTCTTTCCGCTGCCTCTTCCTGGCTTGAAGATGCGTCGGCAATATTGACGGCCTGCTCCACCTCGTCTAGAGTACCAGGCAAACGTGAAGCAAAAAAATCAGGGAGTAATGAGATTGTTTCCCTTTGATCAGGGCAGTACCAACGGGCCACCAGGCAATCGTCTGGAATTTTTCTGGGATAGGTTCCATGCCTTGATAAACCGCATCCTCCATCAGGATGAAATGGACATTGTTTCAGTTCCACCTGTTGCCAAGCCCTTTGCTCTATGTATGTTTTAATTGTAATTTCTATGGGATAACGGATCTGCATATGAAAAAACCAGGACGAAATAAACCCTGCCCCTGCGGCAGTGGCAAAAAATACAAAAAATGCTGTTTACATGCCCCCCAGCAGCTGGCAGGAGGTACGTTTGTTTATACGGATCTTGATGATTTATCAAATCAGGTTCCACGCTTGATTGAACAGGGAAAATATAAAGAAGCTGAGTCCGTGTGCAAGCAGCTTATGAAGGAATACCCGAAACAGATTGATGGCATCCACCGATACGCAGAGCTTTTTGAAGAGAAAGGTGAATTACTGAAGGCGGCTGAATACTACCACAAGACAGCTACCTTTGCAGAACAGGCAGGAGGGTTCGGGGAAGAATCAGTGGCCTTTTTCAAGAAAAAGGCTATAGAACTTGCTGGTGATATTGGGAAGGAGTAATGCCGATTTATAATACCATTTCCAGAAGATCACCGGTGTGGTAATCAGGCATTTTCAGGCGGTATTTTGTAAAATAAAGTGACTGACAACAGCCGTTCTGATAGCTTTTTGTAATAGGCCGGGTCATCGTCAATCTTCACAGAAATATGGGCTTTGATGGCATGTTCAATTTCTGATGCCTTGGCCTTTGGGTTCTTGATGGCTGATACATGCTCCTTGAAATTGGATGCCAGTAAATCAATGGGGGGAATTTTGGGATCAACACCAGTGGCATGAAGGTGTTCTTCTATGAG
>WFRY01000386.1 GCA_015486315.1 Desulfobulbaceae bacterium | reverse complement strand
TCGGGAATCTTACCAAAGCGATTCCTCTGTACTGGCTTCCGGCACGTTAAAACCGTCGCCAACTGCGTTGATTTCTCCTTACGAGGCTGAATTGCTTGAGGGAAGTGCGTCTCCCCTGCGGCCTGCAATGTTCCCTGTGTACGCTTCACCTATTTCGGAGTCTCGTTCCTCGCTTACCTGTTCGTCCAGCACTGCTCTTAAAGGACTCCGCCACAGGCACTTGACCGAAGTATTTGTTCATCTGGTTACGTTGGCGTTCCTGGTCGATCAGATTCAGCAACTATGCTGTCCCTTGTTCAATGCTGCCTGGAAAAAATGGAAAAGCAAACGATCTCTGTGGGAGAAGGTTCGGAGCAAGTTCCATGAATTTTCCATCCAGACGATGGAGGAGCTTTATCGATCCCTGTTGGAACATAAGCAGATTCCGTTATCGAGATAACGCGGTAACCGTTTATTTCAAAGATCACTCCCCGGTTTGAAAATAACCAGCCGGGACGACGGGATAACTCCGTTCAAAAAATGGTGATTGTGCAAAGATTTGGCAGTGTTCGTGGCCGTGCTGCCGTCGGGGAATGTTTTTTACCCCGGTAACATCTTGACGGCCAAATTTTATGCTTTCAGACGGCTAAACTGTGCCGTCCGGGAATACCTGCCATCGTTGCTTTTTCGCAGCGTATTTCAACTTCAATTTTCTCTGAATCATGCTATAATCTTTAGTGCCTCTACAATTGTATCAGAAATAATCAGAAGGATTTGACATCATGCAAAATACTATAGAAATAAGTCATCTTTCCAGAGCAGAAAAGCTCAGGATCATGGAAGATATCTGGGATGATTTGTCAAGAGATGAAACAGAGGTTCAATCACCAGGTTGGCATCAGGACGCTCTACGAAAGACTAAGCAGCAAGTCGACTCCGGACAGGAAACCATTGTGGATTGGGAATCAGCAAAACAAGAACTTCGAAAACGATTCGAATGAAAATCAAGCCCCTTTCTACAGCACTGGAAGATTTATATGAAGCCAGAATTTTTTACGAGAAACAAGGAGAAGGGTTGGGAGAGTATTTTTTTGATTCCTTATTTTCCGACATCGACTCATTGATACTTTATGCTGGAATTCACCAAAAGGTTTTTGGTTATCATCGAATGCTCTCCAAAAAATTTCCTTATGCGATTTATTATCAGGTAGAAAAAGAAACAGCACTTGTGTGGAGAGTCTTGGATCTACGACAAGATCCGGAAAAAACCAGACAGACATTGGACACCCACCACTGATCACACGCTTTCTAAAAAAACTTGGTGTATTCTTTAGTTGCGTTTTCTCTTAAATTGAAGAGATTGCCACTGTCGTGTTTTCTTGTTGGGGTAACTGCTTGGGTAAATAAAAGCTGCTTGTCCCCTTTTCGATAGAAAACGTGGTCTGTCCATAGTTTTTCTAGTTTTTCCTGGAAATTACATTTTGTCTTTTTCCGTCATTCCCGTTGTCCTGGAATGACGGATTTTTTTTGATCAGAGCCCGCGACGTTATGATGAATGTCCAGGTTTCTGTTATCACACCAAGCTGTTGCTTTTTATTTTGCATAGTGCAATTTTGCAAAGCAGTCTATGTGCATGGTTGCATGACTGCAAGCTTTATGGATGTAAAACGGGCGGCGTTTTATTCAAAACCTGTTCATATTTTTAATACATGTGAACGTTTCGTTCTGGAATGTTTGGTGCGCCAGTAATAAGCAAAGGCAACAAGTAAAGCAACTCGTCCTCTACTATGTCAACAAGATCACGGGAAGGTTCAGGAAAACTTGCCGGAAAACTGAACTTCAGGGAGTTATGACGGTAGATCAAAACGATGGGAGGATTGTCATGAGTCAATGCTTCAAATTTCTCGCTATAGTTCCTTTATCCTGTTTTCAACTTACAAAACTTTACAAAGTCAAAAAGAGGTGAGTGTGGAATGGTATCGCTATCGGAATAGTGATTACACCCCTGAATTTCGGCTTGAATCAGCTGACCTATCCCCCTCATCGGTTCGTTGTGAGGACTTGTGGGCCTTGTAGCCAATCGGCACATGGATCAATTGGCTATTCTGGGAAGTGGCGTCCTTGAGCTGGATACTGACTGCCTTTCAGCTTCTCTGCACTTTCTATTTTTAAGTTTCAGTTTTGCATTTAAAAAGTCATAAGTACTTTATACAAGACAGACCTCGTAAAACCAACCTGAACAACACTGCATGAATAATGCTTTTATAGGCACTTAGAGCAAAGTTGGACAATCCGTTTCGTCATTCCGGCAGGCTTTTAGCCGGAGATAGCGTAGACTTCGATCCAGGTAATAGCAATGTTTCTGGATCCCGGCTAAAAGCCTGCCGGGATGACGTGGTATAAAACTGTCTAATTATATGGGCAGAATGGTTGCTCATTTACTATGCCTGCAAGAGATAAGCTAATACATATGAACATGTGGCATAAGAAATGCAATGATATATATAAAATTTAGATATATATTTTACTTTCATGATTTTTATTGGATGAATAGTGTGCGTTGATGTGCAAGTAAATGTTGTTCTGTAGGTGTCAGTTATTTTGTCCTGTCGATGACAATTATGCTGTCCGATTTTATTTGGTATATACCGGCACAATAGACACTCCTCAATCAGGGAGGTTTTCAGTGCCTGGTAAGCCCATTAATGCTGAGCAGATTAAAAATATTCCGGGACAGCCCCATAAGACCGGCTGAAAGTTGATATTTTATGCGCTAAGGCATTCACGGTGAAGGAAATTACCTTCTTGCCCGACACATTCGGTTAAAATTGCCAACGCCTGGCACAATATCCCGTTTTTCGGACGGAGTTATCCATCCGTTCTTGTCTGATTTTTTTCAGACAAGAGTCCTGATCTTTGAAATATCCGTACTCGTCACAAAGGTAACGGAATTTGCTTATGATGCAATAAGGATTGATAAAGGTCCTCCATGGTTTCAATTAAAAACCATAAAATTGGAAACGTATTTTCTCCCATAGAGAACGCTTCAAACCCCATTTCTTCGAGATAGCATTGAACAGGGGACAGCATAGTTGCATAACCTGATCCACGAGAAAGACAAGCATCGTCAGAAAAACAAATATTTCTTACCACGGCCGTAATTGTGACCCAAATAGAGGAATAACCCTTTAAAGTCAGGATGAACGATGGCTGCTCCGAGTGCCTGCAGGTCATAGGGACCTTACCCGTCTTTTTTCACTGTTTATCTTGCAACATTAGGACATACACCACTTGCACATTTTAAAGCGATGTTCACAGGTTGTGAAGAACATCATTGATGGATGTAAAGATTCACCTGGCCGTATAATTTGAGATGTATTCTTTTGCGGGAGGCGTTACCCATGCTGAATAAATATCACAAACCGTATATCGTGAGACAAGTGGCACCTTTTAAAATTGACGACCTCGTCATGCCCTATCCCGAGTTTCTGCCCAGGCTCTACAACTTTTGTCTTGAACTCGGTTTTAGGAAAGGGCATATTATGCCCTCCCGAGCTTTTTGCTCCGATGAAAATCAGGGATTGCCCATTATCCTGCTTACCAAACATTTCGGTACCTTTCCTTTCAATCACGGGAGAGTGGGAGGCCTGCTTGCTATAGGCAGGCACGGTCCTCATTCTCACCATGGAGATGATCTCGTCATTCTGCAGGCGAGCCATGTCGGCTATGACCCAGATTCCGGAAGATATGGCACCTACAGGCGTCCGCAATTGTCTGGTGATAATGTGTCTGTTTCTTGTGGTAAACTTACCCATGTCATCACTTCATATGTGAATCAATATTTATTTGCCCGTGAGCGGATATTTTTGTGTAGAGATGTAGAAGGGCGTTGCCTGATAATAGCAAAAAATGTTTTTATTGATTTTGGCTCACGACCTTTAGAAAAAGGTTTTGTCCTGAAGCTTTCCAATATTGTGGATCAAGACAGCCAGGGGATAATTCGTCCAGTATCGACGTCGAGTACAAGCCAGTCCTATGAAGTTTCTGAACGTTTTAAAAAACGGCTTGATAAAATAGGATACCAGTGGAAAGATGGTGCCGGGGGAAGTCTTGGTAACTGTCCCGGGCAAAGTATAGGTAACTTATTAACATCAGATCTTTTTTATTTCAAAGAAGATTTTCACGAAAATGGTGATTCTATTTTGTTGGAAAAAAATCTTCTCGAATTCATGCCTGACATTGTCAGTGCTAAATATCCCGCTTTGCGTGTGGCACAGACCAGCATTCAACTTGAATTTGCCAGAGTGGTTCAGTCGATACGACAGGAAAAATCCTATCAGGGAAAAAACCTTCTCTATGTTGCAGGTTTGAATATAGATATCCCGGAATACCAGAAGTTTCCGCCTACTACTTATTTTGTACCATGGGCCGCACATGTACAACTGAAAGATGGTGCACCTCTGGAATTAGAATACACACATCCACTTGAACAGGAGGAACTTTTCGCAAAGTTGATGGAACAAAGTACGTACAATCCTGATCAATCCGACCTGAAACAAAATATCCAGCGTATGCTTCAAGCTCCACGTCTGGATATCAAGGAATTTTGATACATTCGTCCTGCTGATTAAGATGTAATGTCTGTTCCCTCTGGGCATATCAATCTGACCTGTCCTTCCCTAGATGGCTCTTTTGGGAGGCGAAAAGAGGGTTCTAAGGATTCGCTCAAAAATAACTTCGTAATTATGCGTTGACAATGTGATGTAGATTTCGACAACCCAGCGAGTTGACCTGGTTCGCCCCTACGCACCAACTATTCCCTGACCAATGTCAACCAGAACATCCACCGTTCTGCCCCATTCTATGCCCGGTTAACCCCAATATACCGGCGAAAAACGTGGTCTGTCCCCTATTTCCGCTATTTCCGTAATAAGATTGTTCCAGTGAATACCATTGATATGTGTTTTATGCGGTTTTGGGTACAAATTCTATTTCAAGTTTGTACCCTATAGCTTTTGCATACTCCTCAATGGTTGGTTGTGCTAACCTAAAAATGACCAGCAAAGAGGTATTGTGCTAACCGAAAGTTGACCACCCCGAGCACAGAATCGTCCCAGTGTTATGGTAGGGAGAAAAACCATAATCAGGGAGGAGAGGAGTTGCTCAAAATGAATCAATATGAGTTTATCCGGACGGCCCATCGGGCCTATGGCAAGAACATCAGTGAGCTGTCGAGGATGACCGGACATTCCCGCAACACAGTAAAGAAGGCGTTGCGTGGAGAAGCCTGGGGCTACAGTGAACGTAAGAAGCAACCGTTTCCGGTTTTAGGCTGGTATCTTGAAATCATTGACGGATGGCTACAGGAGGATCGCGAGGTTCCGAAGAAGCAGCGTCATACAGCCCGTCGGATTTACCATCGCCTAGTTGAGGAGCACGGCTATAAGGGAGGGGAATCGACAGTTCGGCGTTATGTGAGCATGGCCAAAATCAAGCTGGGCCTGGATCGTCCCGGGGTATTTATTCCCTGCGATCCGGAAGCCGGTTATGAGGCGGAGGTTGACTGGGGTACAGCAACAGCAGAGATCGGCGGGAAAAGGCAGACGATCAAGATATTCTGCATGCGCTCCAAATTTTCCGGCAAACACTTTGTCCGCGCGTACCCCTGTGAGCGTCAGCAGGCCTTTTTTGATGCCCACCTGCATGGTTTTCAGTTTTTTGGGGGTATTTTCCCCGTCTTGATCTATGACAACCTGACCACGGCGGTGCGTAAAGTCCTGCAGGGTCGTAACCGTATCGAGCAGAAGTCTTTTGTAAAATTTCGCGCTTATCACAGCTTCGAGGCCCGTTTCACCAACCCGGCCGCAGGCAATGAAAAAGGAGGCGTCGAGGGGCTTGTAGGGTTTTCCAGGCGGAACTACCTGGTTCCGATCCCGACTGTTGACAGCCTGGAGGAACTCAACCGGAAGTTGCTTGACCGGTGTCGATCCTACGGCGGACATACTATCTCCGGCAGGGAGTACCCGGTAGAAGAACTTTTTGAACAGGAAAAGGACAAGCTTCTTGCCTTGCCGGAGCATATTTTCAGCAACCAGTTGTGTTTAAGCGGCAAGGTGGACAAATTTGGAACCGTCATAGTGGACAAGAACCGCTACTCGGTGCCAAGCAGCTATAGCGGCTTGCCTGTAAGCGTACTGCTGGGTGTGGACAGGGTAACTATTTCCCTGAAAAGTAAAAAAATTGCCGAACATGAACGGGTGTACGGCAACAACAAGTGGCAGCTGGATCCCGACCATTACCTGGACCTGCTCCAGAAGCGGCCCATGGCCTTTACCAGCGCCCGTCCCATGCGCCAGTGGCGGGCGAGCTGGCCGGTCTGCTACGAGAGTCTCCTTGAACGATTCCAGCAGAGTCAGGGGGAGACCCGGGGTATCAAGGATTTTATAACGGTTCTGATGCTGCACCGCCGTTATAAGCCTCCTGAGGTTGAAGCAGCTGTGGAACTGGCCCTGGAACAGGGGCTCAGTTCAAGCGAGGGAGTCCGCCACCTGCTCATTTATGCCAACGAACCCCGGACGGAAACATCCCCCCTGGATGGCTGGGAATCCATTGCTCCTGCTGACATCCGCCAATATGGACAGTTGGGAGGTGTGCAATGAGTGAGACAGCCCTGTTTGAGCTCAAGGCGAACCTGAAAGACCTGAAGCTGTCGGCCATGGCCCGGGAGCTGGACACCAGCCTGCGCCAGGCAAGGGATTCCGGCATGGGATATGATGAGCTGCTCATTGATCTGACCCGTCTGGAAATAGCGTCCCGTGCCGCCAACCGTTTAAAACGCAGGATCCGTGAGGCCCGGTTCCCACTGCTCAAGCCCCTGGAGACCTTTGACCTGTCTGCAGTACCGGAGCTGGACATCAGGCTATTCAGGGAACTGGTCACCTGCGAGTATATTCAGGAACACCGGAATGTGATCTTTCTTGGCAAAAGCGGGGCCGGCAAGACCCATATGGCCACGGCACTTGGTCTGGAGGCCTGTAAAAACAACTACCGAACCCGTTTTGTGACCTGCTACGGTCTGGTCAACGAACTCATCGAGGCCCGGGAAGAACGTGACCTGCAACGGTTGCTGAAGCGATACAGCCGTTACGATCTCCTGATCCTTGACGAGCTGGGGTACATCCCTTTTTCCAAAGAAGGAGCGGAATTACTCTTCCAGGTTCTTGCCGAGCGCTATGAAAAGGGCTCGGTGATGATTACCGGTAACCTCGGCTTTGCCGACTGGACAAGGATTTTTGGCGATCAGGCCATGACAGCGGCTCTGCTGGATCGGCTTACCCATAAGGCCAGAATTATTAACTGTAACTGGGAGAGCTACCGCCTGAAGCAGAGTCTGGCTGATCAACAATCAACCAAAGGGGGCGAGTAATGGAAATAACAACATACAACCCTGACAAAGGCAGACTGGTGACCCTCGAGGTGCAATATACGCCCGACAATACCACCTGGTTTGAAGAGGATGATCCTGATGGTGTTTACTCGATAACGGATATCGGTGGTGATCTCCTGCTTCGGGAGCCGGGATACCGTACTCCCCTGCTGATCCAGGGGCTGTCAAGGGCGGCAATCAATCATAACAGGGATAAGGCGAGGGAACTGATCAACCTGAACAAGTAACAAGGTAACAGAAAAAAACAAGCGGCGGCTACCCAGGCCCCGGCCGGTAATTCCGGTCGCCCTACGGGCTCCCTCCATTACCGGCCGGGGCCTGGAACCGTCATCTTTTAACCCAAGCTCGGGGTGGTCAAATTTGGGTTAGCACAGGTGGTCATTTTTAGGTTGTCATTACGAAAGGAGTGACACGTTGCCGTATCC
>WFRY01000385.1 GCA_015486315.1 Desulfobulbaceae bacterium | reverse complement strand
TGTAAGAGCAGAATTTTGCCTCATACCAGTTACGGCGTGGGCAGGTCCTGGGCGGCGGATCATCGGCCGCCATGACCTCAAAGCATTTATTCAGGACTTCAAAAGCAAAATCTTTGTTGGTCTTAATACGCTCGAAATACCGCCTGGAATCGTTTTTGTTCTCCACAGCAACCAATATGCGTTTAAAACCTAAAAGCATGGCGTAGATGTGAATCTGTGCCTTGTACGAGTTATTATAGGCTTCATATCCATCCTTGACGAATTTCTTAAAACCTTTGTCGTTGCAGGACTTGATTTCAAGTAGGTGCGGTTGTGTCCCAAGCTCGAATGCTTCCAGCCCCTCCACAATGCCGTCAATGTGCCCGATGAGTTGCAAGCCGTCCTGTGTGGCGGTAACTTGTCGCTGTTCACCATACACATGCAGGCCAATATCTTTCAGGTCCAGGACCATGTTATCTTCCACGTCATTCCCGGTCCGGAACAACCGCAGTACACGGCCGGGGAAATCCTCTCCGTGATATCCATGAGCCATGTACCACGCCTTACGCGGACAATCCATGACAATACCGGCCTGTGACAGGCCCATGTATCCCCTGTGTTTTTGCCTTGCCTCTATCAGGGTATCCACTGCTGCGCCGATGTGCGACGCAGCAGGGATAATGTCGGCAAGGTTTCCGGTTACCATGGCACACTATCAGTACTTTTTGCCTGGGTCGGCGAAGCAGATCCGCCATGATCACCGGCTTTGGCATAGTCGGCTACACTGTTACTCTTCAACTTCTTACCGGTGGTGTTTGATGTAAACTCTTCAACTTTGAGTTTAACATCAAGCTGTAGGCCGATCAGCTGCATAGTATCTGTAAGTTGTTTTGCTCCTGCACATATACCGAGCTTTGCCAACTTCTGACGGCCGATGAGCTGTGCTTTTTCGCTATTGTTGACCACATTCAGGCGATCTTTAACAGCCTCACCGGCGGTTGTCTCCATTTCAACAACGACCATTTTCCCGCCGGATTGTGTATCCTCCAGCTGTGCCTTTAAAATTACCACTGTGTACCAGCCTGGAGGCAAAACGGTAAATTCTCCCCGTGCTTCATCAGCCATCTCCTGTTGTCCCTGTTCACCAAAAATACCTTCTAAGTTCGACATTACTGCTCCTTATTCAGTTTATTAAAAACATTTTCCCAGTTCACTTCTTCAAACACCTCGAATGCCTGGGACCTGCTCTTTGCCAGATAATCGCCATCTCCTGACATGGCTGTTTGAAAACGCCGATCAGTTACCAGGCCATCTTTTCCTTCTACCTGCTTGACCCGCAGGGACCAGCAGAAGTCCACACGGTAAGGTAATGATGCAGCAAACTTCTTGCCGGGCAGCTCAGGGGCAAACGTGTAATCGAATAGCCCGGCATCCTCCTGATTGACACGTCCTTCCTGGGCAATCATAATAACGGCCTGTGGCAGGCGCACAAAATAATCAACAATGGCGGCTACTTTGTCGGCCATTGTCATATAGGCCTTTCGGCCGTCTTTGTTTTCGGCCATGGCCTCTTTCAGGGCCAGCTCGGACAATGCAGAAATTGAGTCCAGGGCAATGTAGCGGTAATCAGGGAGGAACTGCACCACGTCGCGCATATCATCCATTGTTTCAATGTTGGCTACGGCAATGTCAGGGCAGATAGCATCCAGGGTACGGAGGCCATGTTCGACGTTGATTATCAGCGCTTCAACCGTTGGCAGCGTGGAGAGTGAAAATGTTTTTCCGGATCCGCTGGGGCCGTAAATTAAAAACGTACCCTCACCCCGCGTGGTATCGCTGAGTTTTTTTATCTCCATGATCAGGCCTCCTCAATCTTGATACTGCTTTTGGCCTGTTTGATGGTAAGAAACTCTTCCGAGATAGTGGGGTCAACTGCATCCAGGTGGCGAAGCTTTTTGAGTACCAATTTGGGAACATACTCAACAGGGTCGCAGCCGGGGGGGAGGCCGTCTTTGATTGCAAGGTAAGCCTCAATATCAAGCTTCCTGGTCAGCTTCCGAGTGACAGTTACAACGAAAAAGTCACCGGCAAATTTCCGGCTTCCCTCGTCTACTCCGGCAGCCAGGCTGTCCAGCTCCTGTTCAATTTCCAGGGCCGCCGCCTTTTCACGGGCCATCTGGGCCCGGTGATACGCCAACTGTTTACAGAGGTCATCAATTTTACTCATGGGTAAAACTCCTTATGGTTTTTGCCTTCCGCCGGTGTGTGATCGTTCACACTGCCTGTGAGGCTTTATGTTGACTTCAAGGTATTTCTATATTATCAATAAGTCAACTGTTAATTTACATTAAGGAGAAAAAATGGCAAAACCTAAAATGTCACCAAAACCTATCTTTGTCCGGGTGGTCACTGATGCTCAGTACAAGTGGGTAAAACGGCAGGCGGAAGAGAACCTGTCCAGCATGACAGCTGTTGTGCGCGGGTTGATTCAGGATAAAATTGATGCGGAGGAGAAGGGGGAAAAATAATATGCCACGTAATATGAGTTTTTCCATGACAACAGCACAAATTAAGAACAGGACAAAGACTGTTACCAGGCGTTTTGGCTGGAATTTCTTAAAACCAGGGGTTGATCTTTGGGCTGTAGAAAAATCCATGGGGCTAAAAAAAGGTGAAAAGATTAACAGATTGGCGTTAATCCACGTTGTTTCTGTTCGTAAAGAACCAATAAAAAATATCTCACAGGAAGATTGTATCAAAGAGGGATTTCCTGAGATGTCTCCTGCTGATTTTGTGAAAATGATTTGCACTCATTATGGGTGCCAAGATTATGACATGATAAACAGGATTGAGTTTATCTATCTTTGATGTTCACTGTGATGCTGAGGAGAAAAAATGAGTAACGAATTGATCAAGGTAGAAGATTTGGACATGAGTTTTATGGTCAGGCCTGTGACGGAACACGGCGTGGCTATGATCCAGGAGAAGATAAAAAACCTCGGATACATGGAAGAGAAACCCATAGTGGTGTCTGACTCCATGATGCTTATCTGCGGGCACCATCGGGTGCGGGCGCTGCAGAATCTCGGGATAGACGAAGTGCCGGCGATCATAAAATCAGGACTGAGCGCCGCTGAGACAAAACGCTTGGCGTTCAGTTCCAATGAGTCCGAAGGCGGCAACCCGGTTACCTTTGTGGACTATGCCCATTTCATCTGGGCAGAACCTGGTACCCAGAAGGACATTGCCGGTATCCTCGGGTGGAGCAGGAGCAAGGTGTCTCAATATATAATGCTTAAGAATATTGCTACAAAATCTTGGAACATTGTAGCGGAGCATGTGAGTAACGCTGTAGCAGAAGATGCTACAAATGTAGCATTCACCGAAGGAATTCTCCGCCCGATAGTCAACCTTGAACCATGCCAGCAGTACCGGCTGGTTTCAGAGCTGGCGGATGGGCGCATTACCAAGCCAACTTTCAAAAAACAGGCGGAGTTATACAAGCAACAGCTGATTGATTTTGAACTGTTCAGCGATGAATGCGGGCATGTGTCCACTAACCTGTTCAACCAAGGCCTGCAGGAAATCCAGTCTCTGCACTATTCCATAGATAACCTGATACGGGCAACGAATGACAGGCACGATGCCATTACTTCTATTCAAATCGTGCATGGAACATTTGAAGATGAGGTCGGAAGGATTGAGGACGGCAGTGTTGACCTGATCCTCACCGATCCACCATACAATATTGCACATGACAGGGAACACATCCTGGAGGGCAGGAAGAAGATAAGCAAGAAGTTCGGAGAGTGGGACGAAAAAGACCTGGACATTGCCTTATGGGTGACTGAGTTCGCCAGGATCATGAAGGAAGGTGCCAGTGCCTATGTGTTCACCTCAGACTATTATATTACCCCTTTTATCAAGGCGGTTGAAATTGCCGGGCTGAACTATCGGTCAACCATTACCTGGCATAAAACAAACCCTGGTACGTCGGTCAATAAGGATAACTTCATTTCCTCAAACGAATATATTTGCCATTTCTCCAAAGGGAAAAAATCAGTGTTCAACTGGCTGGGAGAAAATGAAATGCAAAACTTTATTCAATGCCCTGTCTGTGCCGGGAAAGAGAGAACGGAACACCCTACACAGAAACCGGAGAAGATTATCAGGAAGCTGATGGAAATCTCATCGAATG
>WFRY01000384.1 GCA_015486315.1 Desulfobulbaceae bacterium | reverse complement strand
GTTGCATAATCAGCACTTGGTGCATTGGTCACCCCTTTTAAGGCAAACCAGGAAAGATCACCGACAAAACCACCCACATCCGGACCAAAAGACATGGAATAGCCGATATACACCCACTCGATCGAAATGATCGATATCATAATCAGACTCTGCATAATAGTGCCCAGCACATTTTTGCTGCGCACCATACCGGCGTAAAACAGGGCCAGGCCCGGGGTCATCAGCAGGACCAACCCTGCCGCCGCTAAAATAAAGGCGGTATCTGCTCCATTAATCATTTTTTCCTCCTTGAAAAATATTACAAACTTGTAAGAAATTTTGCATTATTGTAACGAAGAAGGAATTTTTTTTCAACATGGATTATACAGAACGCAATGAGAAAATATCTCCCACCCCCATTGCGCAACCCTGTTACAGACTGTAGCCGACCTCTTTATGATCGGTAACGTCAAGCCCCTGGACCTCATCCTCAAGATCTGCCCGTAAACCGATGACCGCATCAATCCCCTTCAGGATGATAAAGGTCAGCACCACTGAATAGGCGATTGCCGCACCGGCACCGATGGCCTGAATTCCAAGCTGACCGGGATTACCGAAAAACAGCCCGTCCGCCCCATCAGGATTCCAGGCAAGCGAGGCAAAGAGTCCGGTGGCCAGTGCCCCCCAGAGCCCGCCGACGCCATGCACACCAACCACGTCCAGGGCATCATCATAACCAAGACGTGCCTTCATCAGGACAGCAAAATAACAGAGCGCCCCGCCGACAAGACCAATGAGAATTGCGGGCAGAGGGCCGACAAAACCGGCGCCGGGGGTGATGGCAACAAGACCGGCAACAGCACCGGATGCAGCACCAAGCGTGGTGGGTTTCCCCTGCACCTTCCACTCCGCCAGGACCCAGGAAAGAGCACCTGCACCGGTCGCCACCTGAGTAGTAAAGAGTGCGAGCACGGCTATTGGACCGGCGGACAGAGCAGAACCGGCATTAAAACCAAACCAGCCGAACCAGAGCACACCGGCCCCGAGAATAGTCATGGGAAGATTGTGAGGATGCATGGCCTCGCGCCCCCATCCCTTGCGTTTGCCAAGCACGATACAGGCCACCAGAGCAGCAGCACCGGAGTTAATGTGAATAACCGTTCCACCGGCAAAATCAAGCGCGCCCATCGCACCCAGCCAGCCACCGCCCCATACCCAGTGACAGACGGGAAAATAGACCAGGGTTGACCACAAAACGGTAAAGGCGACAAAGGCGGTAAATTTCATCCGCTCTGCATACGCACCGGTAATCAACGCCGGGGTAATAATGGCAAACATAAGCTGAAATGCACAGAACAGCAGGTCCGGGATAGTATCCGAATAGGGACCTATCCCGAGCCCGACGCCCTTAAGGCCGACATATTTAAGATTGCCCACAAAACCGGCGACATCCGGACCAAAGGCCATTGAATAGCCATACATGACCCAGATAATTGAAATTATCCCGAGACAGAAAAAGCTTTGCATCGTTGTCGACAGCACGTTTTTCGATCGTACCAGACCTCCATAAAACAGGGCCAGCCCCGGGGTCATCAGCATGACCATTGCCGTTGCAATCAGCATAAACGCTATATCACCTGAATTCATTGATTCGTTTTCCTCCAGCTTTCAGTTAATTCATAAACAGTTTTTTGCCCTTCCCGCAGGAGCAGGCAATTCAACACCTTCCTCCCTCATACCAAATTTCATGCCATGCACGAAACAACAATCCAACATACTGAAAAAACATATAATATTGCAACAGAACAGCTTTGCCGCAATCACAAAAAATAATACAAATATGTAACACCTTGTCAGCTTTGATACAATTTTGTCATATTTGCCAATCCCACGTCCTGCGGCGAATCCATGAGATGACAAAAAGGCACCCTAAAGCCGGAATCTGAACCCTCTTGTTTGACAACGACCTTGAAAGGCTGTAAAATTTTTTAGTGGAAGAGTTATTCTATTAGAAATTAAAGCGTAGAAACATGCAGGGGAATTGATGGGTACGGAGCGCAGACATTATATCAGGCCGGAAGCTTTAAACCTCCTTGATTACCTGGTCGTCGATGATCAGGGCAGACAGGGAGAATACTCCATGGGACGAACCCTCAACGTCAGCAAAGGCGGCATCCTCATGGAAACCCACATCCCCCTTCCTCCGGGGCAGCAGGTCATGATAACCCTGGGCCTGCACGATGACCTGATAGATGTGATGGGAAAAATCATCTACAGTACGTATGATGCCGGTCGCCACCAGAACGGAATAGAATTTTTCCATGTGGCTGATAACGACCAGGATATACTTAACCGCTACATCAAGGAATTTCACAAAAATTTCGCAGAACCCGCAAGCAGCTGAGAGGAAAAGGCGTGCTCCCTGCAGGGTAACTATTCGACGGTTTTCTGAGGATCAAACCTCACGGCCATACTCATCATCAAACCGGACAATGTCATCTTCGCCGAGATAACTTCCTATCTGTACTTCAATAAGCTCCAGAGGAATCACGCCGGGATTTTCCAGCCGGTGCGTTGTCCCCAGGGGAATATAGGTTGATTCATCCTCGCGCAGCAGAATTTGCCGGTCGCCATTGGTCACCTTTGCCGTACCGTTGACAACCACCCAGTGTTCGTGTCGGTGATGGTGCATCTGCGAAGAGAGCCTGGCCCCGGGATTAACCGTGATCCTCTTGATCTGGAAACGATCATGAATCTCAAGGGTTGTATAGCTGCCCCAGGGACGATAAACGGTCGTATGGGTGTGAAACTCCGTCCGCCCCAGCTTTTTCAGCTTATTGACTATTATTTTAACATCCTGTGACCGATCCATGGGCGCTACCAGGACGGCATCCGCTGTCTCCACAACCAGGGTATCACGCAGACCTATGGCAGCGACCAGGATATCTTCGGATCGAATAAGACAGTTTTCCACATCCTCCAGCAGCACATCACCACTGGTAACATTTCCCTGGTCATCTTTTTCTGAAACGTCCCACAGGGCACGCCATGATCCAATGTCGTTCCAGCCGAAATCAGCCTCAACCACAACAGCACCGGCTGTTTTTTCCATCAGGGCATAGTCGATGGACTTTGGCGGGCATTTCTCCATCGCAGTGGGGTCAAAACGAAAAAAGACACCATCCGTGGTGCCGCGCTCAACGGCTATCCCCATACAGTGCAGAATATCGGGCACAAATTCGTTTAACTCGGTGAGCAGGAGGTCCATGGGAAAGGTAAACATACCGCTGTTCCAGAAATAGTTACCGTCCTTCACATACTTTACGGCTGTTGCAAGATCGGGTTTTTCGACAAACGACTCCACAACGCCATTGCTGCCCCGGCGAATATACCCATATCCGGTTTCAGGATGATCCGGAACAATGCCAAAGGTGACCAGATGACCAAGAGCAGCCTGCTCCTGTGCCACGGCAACGGTTGCCACAAAATCATCGGGTCGGGCTATAAGATGATCCGCCGGCAGCATCAGCAGTTCGGAATCATTCTTTTGATACTGCTTTGCAAAGAGTGCTGCACCACAGATGGCGGGTGCGGTATCTTTGCCAAGGGGCTCCAGGAGCAGATGATATTCCGGGAACAGACCAAGCTCCTCAACCTGGCTCCGGGTAAGAAAGCGATGCTCCTCGCCCACAACAATTATCGGAGGCAGCGCATCCGGCAGCAGACTGACCCGGATCAGCGTCGTCTGCAGCAGGGAGTGCTCACCGGTCAGGCTGAGCAGCTGCTTTGGATAAAGCTCCCGGGAAAGCGGCCAGAGACGGGTACCGGTTCCCCCGGCAAGTATAACAGGCTGGATTGGCATAAAAAACTCCGTTTTTTAGAGATCAGAAGCAATAAATAAAGGCTTTATTGTGATCGTATTATTTTCAGCAGTTCGTCGGTTTTCCTCTTCAGCAGCTGTTCATCGGCCCGGGTCTCCACATTGAGACGAAGGACCGGTTCGGTGTTGGACTTACGCAGATTAAAACGGTATTCCGGATAGGATATGGAGACCCCGTCCGTGTAATCCCTGTCTCCGTCTTTATATATATCTTCCACTTGTTGCATCACGGCATCCGGATCAGCGACCTTTGAGTTGATCTCGCCGCTCACCGGATAGGCACGCATCCGGTCGTCCACCATTGCAGACAACCCCCTGCCCTGCTCACTTATCAGCTGACAGACCAGCAGCCAGGGCAGCATACCTGAATCACAGTAACCGAATTCACGAAAATAATGATGGGCCGACATTTCACCACCATACACGGCATTTTCCTTGCGCATCTTTTCCTTTATAAAGGCGTGACCGGTCCTGGTCATTATCGGCCTGCCCCCTGCCGCCCGTATCATTTCCTGCGTATTCCAGATCAGCCTGGGGTCGTGCAGAATGACTTCCCCGGGATACAGGCCAAGCATAGCCACGCCAAGCAGGCCGACAATATAATACCCTTCAATAAAACGGCCATTCTCATCATAAAAAAAACAGCGGTCAAAATCTCCGTCCCAGGCAATACCAAGATCCGCCCCGTTTTCGCGCACTGCCTGCGCCGTGGCCTCCCGTTTATCCGGCAGCAGGGGATTGGGTACCCCGTTTGGAAAGGTACCGTCGGGCTGATGATTCATCTTTATAAAGGTAAAGGGCAGATGTTTTTCCAGTAAATCAATCACCGGGCCAGCGCAGCCGTTACCGGCATTCACCACCAGTTTGAGAGGTTGTAAAACACTGCAATCCACCAGGGAGAGAAGGTGAGATATATAGATACTTTTATCCGGCACCTGTAGATATCGGCCCGCATTTTCCGGTTGCCCGGCAAGGGCCTGCCTGTACCAGTCTGCAGAGGCGGCATTACGGGCAACATCAGGCAGGCCGGAGTCTTCAGACATGGGCCGGGCGCCCTGTCGGACAAACTTCATCCCGTTATAATCGGCCGGATTATGGCTGGCCGTAACCATGATTCCACCGTCAACGCCATCGGACTCGCCGCTGAATACGGCAAAATACATCTCCTCGGTGCCGCAGAGCCCGATATCAATCACATCAATACCGGCGCTCGTCAACACTGCCTGCAAGGCCCTGGAAATTTCCGGACTGGACAGACGCATATCCCTGCCGATCACCACCTTACGAGCATTAATCCGGCAGCAGAAGGCCAGTCCAATGCGGCCGGCTATGTCACTGTTCAACTCCTCCGGCACCCGTCCCCGCACGTCGTAAGCAGTAAAACATTTCAACGGTTCCGACATAATATCCTCAACATAAAACAAACTTTGATTGGTAGAAATTAATGCGTTATAGTGACCGGGTTGCAGACAATCCGCACCCATATTTTTATAGATTACCATATATTCAGCCCTGCAGGCAAGCAATTGCCCTGACGGCTGAAGACAGGACAACGTAATGAAAGGAATCATTTTAGCCGGTGGATCGGGAACACGCCTCTATCCGCTGACCAGGGTTATCAGTAAGCAGCTGATCCCGATCTACGACAAGCCCATGATCTATTATCCGCTGTCCGTGCTCATGCTTGCCGGAATCCGGGATATTCTGATCATCTCCACGCCCTACGACCTGCCCAGATTTTCAGAACTGTTCGGCAACGGTGCACAACTGGGACTGAACATCTCCTATGCCGAACAACCCCGACCGGAAGGACTTGCCCAGGCCTTTATTATCGGTAAAGACTTTATTGGTCATGACTCAGTCTCCCTTGTTCTGGGCGATAATATCTTTTTCGGGCATGGCTTTGCCGGTATTGTCCAACGCTGCAGCCGGCTCACCAGCGGCGGGATCATCTTCGGCTACCTGGTCAGAGATCCGGAACGATACGGCGTGGTTGAATTTGACGAACACAACCGGGTCATTGGAATTGAAGAAAAACCAGAGCAGGCGAAATCCCGCTACGCAGTGCCCGGTCTCTACTTTTACGACAATGATATCGTTACGATAGCATCCTCCATCAAACCATCGGACCGGGGCGAACTGGAGATCACCGATGTCAACACCCATTACCTTGAACAGAAAAAACTGACAGTGGAACTGCTGGGCCGCGGCTTCTGCTGGCTGGACACCGGCACCCATGAATCACTGCAACAGGCGGCAAGTTACGTCCAGGCCGTCCAGGAACGTCAGGGGCTGAAGATCGCCTGCCTGGAGGAAATCGCCTATCGATTAGGCTACATCGACAGCAGCCAGGTTGAACAGACGGCCTCCGGAATGTTGAAAAATCAATACGGACAGTACCTGATGAGCGTGCTCCAGGACACTGTTCCGGATGGGACCGTTGAACAATGAATATCCTGATAACCGGTGCAGGCGGCCAGCTCGGGCAGGACTGCATCAGGGTCATGCAGGGCGCTCACGACGTACATGGATACACATCGAGGCAACTTGATATTACCGACCGGAAGCAGGTGCAACGCGAGATAAACGCCCGGCACCCTGCAGTTGTCGTTAACTGTGCCGCCTATACCGCAGTGGATAACTGTGAAACAGAAGCTGAGGCCTGCAGTGCCGTAAACGAGCAGGGAGCGGCTAATCTGGCCCGGGCCTGCAGTGCGATCGGCAGCAGGTTAATTCATATTTCAACCGACTATGTCTTTGACGGCAACAAACCCGTCCCTGAAGCATACAGCGAAGAAGATCAGGTGGCTCCGTTGTCGGTATATGGGAAAACCAAATTAGCCGGAGAGCAGAAGATTACCCGGCATATGGACGACTTTCTTATCCTGCGTACGGCCTGGCTCTACGGGATGGGTGGCAAGAATTTCCTGAAGACCATGCTGCGCCTTGCCGTGGCGGATCCGAAACGAACCATTCGGGTGGTTAACGACCAGTACGGCTCCCTGACCTGGACCTCATCCCTGGCCCGTCAAATAGAAAGGGTACTGGATTCGACTATTACCGGCATTGCCCATGCCACGGCAGAAGATTACTGTACATGGTTTACCGGCGCAAAATATTTTCTGGAGGCCATGGAGATACCCTTCTCCCTGGCCCCCTGCAGCACGAAAGAGTATCCTACCCCCGCTCATCGCCCCACAAACTCCATCATAGCCAACAACAGGTTAAAACAACACGGACTGCATCTCATGCAGAGCTGGCAGCATGATATAGATGATTTTGTTGCCCTGTATCGAGACGATCTTTTGCAGGAGGCGAGGGAATAGGGCTTATGATAAATTCAAAGACTTCTTACGAGTCCATCACATGCAAGGCGACTGTCACAACCTGACCAGCTCAATATCTCCCCAGGCCCCCAACCGGTCCCCTGAGATAATGACCGCGCCGGTAAGTCCGGTAATTTCTCCGGCCAGTGCAAGTGCTCTGTTTATACTCTGTTTTTTCCCATCCACCTCGTTGGCCAGCCGGGTTGCGGCAGCATCGGCAAGGGGGGTGGAAGGCGACACCGCAACCACTGCATCCGCAGACCCCATACTCAGAGAATGCCCGATGGTTCCCGAGGAACAGCATACACCGGCGGGCATCTGATCCGGCTGCAGACTGATGGCCAGTTTCCCGCTCAATGGCGACTCACCGGCATACACAGCCACTGTGCAGGCCTGTTTTCTGACAACAAAGAGATCTCCGCCGTTTTCCACAATCACTTCATCAATCCCCCGGGCCAGCAAGCCGCGCCCCACCTCTTCCGCGACAACGCCGGCAACAGCAGCCATGGGACCGACTCCGGCCTGGAGACCGGCTGTCAACATCTGCCTGACGACTTCAGGTGCCTGCATATCCATGGGCAGGGGAACAAGGGCATCTATAAATGCAGGATGGGCTCTGATATATTGCTCAATATGGGCTCGAACGGCTGAAACCAACAGCAGGGCCGGATCCTCCACCGACTGTGGTGAGAGGATATGAAGATCTGTTTCCGCCATCTTGACGACAGAGGAAACAAGGCCCGAGTTCTCCACCCGCCGATATTGACGCTCCTGGTAGGAAAG
Source organism: Desulfobulbaceae bacterium (assembly GCA_015486315.1). Taxonomy (GTDB): domain Bacteria; phylum Desulfobacterota; class Desulfobulbia; order Desulfobulbales; family Desulfobulbaceae; genus Desulfobulbus_C. The sequence goes on along the minus strand of WFRY01000384.1, from coordinate 3,312 downwards.
CGGTGTCTTTTTCATCGAGGTGCCCCTGCCATGACAAACCCTTATAGATATGTTATATGGTGCTGGTTACGATAAAAATTCATGCCCTCTGCCATCCGTCACGCCGGCTACCGGTCCTTAGCATTTGAGTTGATACTCAAAAAAGGTGCGCACCATCAATAAAGGATATCAACTCATTTGCGACGGACTATAGTTGATGTTTTTTTGCTGGAGCCCTGTCGTTTCACCATCTTAGAGATCCCTGCCTACGCTGGATGACGAAAAAAGAAAATGTACAAAGTAGAACGAGTTGATGAAAAACAGTACCGCCGCCGGCCGGTGTGAACATCTTATACTCTTTACCCGATTCCCGGAGCCGGGAAAAGTCAAAACCAGGCTGATCGACAAACTCGGAGCGCAGGGTGCCGCGAATCTGCATAAAGAGATGACGCAGCAGGTCATCCAGCGCATCCAACCCGCCCTGCAGTCAACCAATCTCCGGATGCAGGTTTATTATGACGGCGGCTCATCACAACAGATGTCAAACTGGCTTGGTACAAACCATATTCTTGTTCATCAGCAGGGAGGCGACCTGGGAGAGCGGATGGCCCACGCATTCAGCCGCTCCTTCCAACAGGGTGCGAGCCGGACACTCCTCATCGGTTCCGACTGCCCGGGAATTGATGCCGACAGTATTACCGGCGCACTGGCTAAACTCCACAGCCATGATCTTGTGCTCGGACCTGCTGCAGACGGCGGCTATTACCTGATCGGCCTGTGTCCGGGAAAAAAAGAATACCAAAGTCTCTTTGACAATATTGACTGGGGCACAGGCCAGGTACTGACTCAAACATTAAGCCGGGCTAAAGACAGCGGCCTGTCCAGCACCCTGCTGCTGCAACTGCACGATATCGACCGACCTGAAGACCTTGTCTATTTCGATAATCATACCTGTTCGTAACGAGGCAGATACCATCGGCCCCTGCCTGGACAGGTTGTCCGGTTACCGAAATCTGGAGATCGTGGTGGTTGACGGCGGCAGCAGTGATCAGACTGTGCGCGAGGCCGCCCGGAGAGGATACCGCCCTCTTGGTTCTCCTCCGGGACGCGGAACCCAACAGCATGCAGGCGCCCGGTCGGCTTCGGGCAGCGTGCTGCTCTTTCTCCACTCTGACACCGAATTACCAGAGAATTTCATTGCCGAGGTGCACAGCATACTCGGGCAGAAAGGTGTCGCTGCCGGGGCTTTCCGCCTGAGTATCAACGCACGGGGCCCGGGCTACCGCTGCATTGAATACGGTGCCAATCTTCGTTCCGGGTTGTTACATCTGCCCTATGGCGACCAGGCCCTGTTCATGAAAAAAAATACCTATTTTGCTGCAGGCGGATTTCCAGAGCAACCGATTATGGAAGATATCGTTCTCTTGTCCCGCCTGAAAAAACAGGGTCGGATAGTAATTGGCCGCACCTCTGCAATCACTTCGGCAAGACGATGGCAGCAGCAGGGGTTACTCAAAACCACAATCGTGAACCAGCTGATGCTGGCAGGATGGGCTGCGGGAATATCAGCGGAACGACTTGCCGGCTGGTATTATAAACAGGGGAGAGCCGACAATACCAAAAAGTACTGATGACAGCAGTTACTTATCTTTTTTCGGCTTATCTCCGGCCTGTTCCTTGTCTCCACCTGTCAAAATCTTTACAACCGGACCGGGAAGAGTATCCAGTTTAATAGCCGGTTCCTTCGGCACGAACAATTCCCTGATCTGCGGATCGTGAATTATCTGACGAACCATCTCCGCCCCCTGACTGAGATAGGGACTACTCAATGACCTCTTTAACAGATCATTTGAAGCAGACAGGCTGGAGGCAAGAAACATAAACAGCAGGACAGCGATAACCACACCCTTCACAGCTCCCAGCAGCAAGCCTAAAAAACGATCAAACCATCCCAGAAGGGCAATCTCCATGACCCGGTGCAAGACCTTGCCGGCCAGAATAAAAACCAGGGCGGAGATCAAAAAAAGCAGGGCAAAACTTGCCAGAAAAACGATCTTTGGGTTTTCGACAAACTGATGCACATAGGGCATCAACTCACCACTGTATCGTCCTGCCAGCCAATAACTTCCCACCAGGGCCAGAAAGGTGGTGAGCTGGCGCATAAAACCTATCCAGACACCACGAACGATAAAAACAAGAAAAATAAGAGCAACGATAAGGTCAAATGAGGTAAGATCACCAAATGAAATCATACTGTTCATCCGTTGACGGAAAAAATATCCTGTAAAGAATTGTTCTTATGTCCGGCAACGGGCCAGATACTCCCTGCAGAACGATTTTTTTGATCTGCTGATTATACAAAGCCTGATAAATATAACAACTCATTGTTAAATACACCTATCCTTCCAAAATTGATGTTTTCGTTCTTTCCAGACAAGATCTCCCTCTGTGACCTGCAGATTCATATCAATAAAGAGCGCCAACGCTATACGGCATTGATTAATCTTGCAAAGCTGGGCAATGCCATGGACGCGGCCGCAACAAAACTCTCCAACCGACTGCTGTCGGATCCGGAACAGGCGTATTTCAGCCGCTTCAGTTACCGAAAACGAAGGCAGGAATGGCTGGGAGGAAGAATCGCCGCCAAGGTAGCTATTCTGGAGTCCACTCCCACCGACTGTCTACTTAATGATTTGCAGCAGCTGACTATTCTGCCCGATAAAAACGGTCGACCGACAACAGATCTGCCGCCCAATACTGCGCTTTCGATTTCTCACAGCAGTGAGTTTGCAGTCGCCCTTGTGAGCAACAGCGCAACCTGCGGCATTGACCTGCAGAAAATAAGCCCTAAGCTCCCCGGCCTGACGGATCGGTTTGCCACCGGCGAAGAGTTATCCATCCTTGCCCGGCTCCCGGTCCCTGTAGACCAGGTGCATAGATTAACCATGCTCTGGGCGGCAAAGGAGGCCTTGAAAAAAAGTATCCTCCATGATCAGCCGGCCATTTTTTCAGGCATTGAGCTCCGGCAGGCAACGGTTGTCCGGGAGCATGCGTATTGCTTTTCCTGTAACGTAGACGGCCGGCCTGACCAGACCGTTATGGTTCATGAGCTCTCTCCCTATATCCTTGCCCTGACTGAAACACGCCCTCATGCCTGAACTCCCGGAAGTAGAAGTCACCCGGCAGGGGTTGCTGCCCCATCTTCTACAACGCAGAATTATTGCCGTTACCTGGTCAGGAAAAAAGCTGCGCCTGCCGATCCCGCGTCAACTGCTCCGGACATGCATCCATAACAATCTCATTACAGCCATTGACCGACGGGCAAAATATCTG
>WFRY01000383.1 GCA_015486315.1 Desulfobulbaceae bacterium | reverse complement strand
GTCTGGGGTGTGGGCGGGCTGTTTGACTTTCTCTCCGGCCGAACCCCGAGAGGGCCGCAATGGCTGCTTGATCACGGCTTTGAATGGTTGTGCAGGCTCATGGCTGAACCGAAAAGGTTGTGGCGCAGGTATCTTGTCGGCAATACAAAATTTGTTGCATATCTCTTCTGGCACCGGTTTGTTGCCGGCAAATCGTGAGTGAGCAGTTACAACAGGTGTAACTATTCAGGTAATTGTTTTATCATGAATCCGAGTGAAGGACGTCAAATTCTATGAATATTGTTTGTGTATACTCAATTACCACCTATTCTTTAAAAAAAGAGCTCTACAGTCCGGGCGACATTCCGTTCGGCATTTCATTTGTGGCCACGGTCCTTAAAAAAGCGGGCCATACCGTCAAACTTGTAGTTATCACGCCGACAACGCCGCTCCATGAAAAATTATCCACCCTGATCGAAGATTTCAAGCCCGGTCTGTTCTGCCTTACCGCTGTTTCAAGCCAGATCCCGATTATTAAAAAGGTGGGCAAAACCATCAAACAGATTGCTCCCTCAATGTATGTTGCCCTTGGCGGTGCGCATCCAACGCTTAATCCGGCGGAAGTGATCAACTATGACTTTACCGATGCCGTTTGCGTGGGAGAGGGAGAAAGGGCAGCTGTGGAACTTGCCCGGCAGCTTGAATTCGGACGTGTACCGGGAGGAATATCCAACCTGTGGATCAAAAATCCATTTTCGGGCCATATCGAGCGGAACAAGGTTCGTCCCTTTCGCGATGACCTTGATGATCTACCCTTTATTGACCGGGAGATGTGGGAGCCGTTCATCTCCAATAAAAAGGGAAAAATTTATACCGTCCTGGCCGGGCGCGGATGCCCCAACAGGTGCACCTACTGTTCAAATCATGCCCTGGCACGGATTTCATCCGGTCGCTATGTCCGCTTTCGTTCCCCTGACAGCATCATTGCAGAGATCAAGGAGCTCCTTGCCTTTGATCCCAACGTTGAGATAGTCTTTCTGGAAACGGAAACCCTCGGGGCCAACCTGAAGTACACCTATCATCTCCTGGAGCGATTAACCGAGTTTAACCGTTCACTGGAAAAACCCCTGGAATTTGGTACCAATGTTGCGTTGACAACCCAGATCCAGGATAACCGGAACCTGCTGCAGGCCTTTAAAGACGCCAACCTGCTTTTTTTTAGAATAGGGCTTGAATCAGGTTCGGAAAAGGTCCGCCGGGAGGTGCTCAACCGTCCCAGGTATTACAATAAGGATCTGATAGAATTTTGCCGACTCTCACGTGAATTTGATGTGAAATATACCATCAATATTCTTATCGGCCTGCCCGGAGAAACACGGGCTGATTTTCAGGAAACCATTGATGTTACCCGGCAGTGTCAGCCGACGTTCGGAGTTGCGGCCAGTATTTTCTTCCCTTACCCGGGCACCAAACTTCACACTGTCTGCCGGCAGCAGCATCTCCTGCAGTCCCGGGCCGGAACAACCTTTTTCGAGAGAACATCCACGGTATTAAACCTGCCCGGATTTTCTCCCTGGCAGGTCAAAAAAGAACTGATTCTGATCTATTATAAGGTCTATAAAGGGTATAAACCGTGGCCTGATATCGCATCCAAGACCTTGCGGGCAACGGTTGAGGCCTTTCCCTGGATCAAGCGCTGGATCTCAAAAGTTATCCACGTCGGCTATGCTCTTTTCAGGTGATATTGTAAAAAAACCGGGATCCGGCCTTCCCGGCCCCGGGAGTGCAGGTGCCTGTCGCATGGTGACCAATGCTGCTTGATCTGCTCTTTCTGCCTGCCGGGATTTTTTTTCTCCTGATACTTGCCTACCTGTATTTTCTGGCCATTGTCGGCATGTGGCCGGAAAAACAGGCAGAACTGTCTCAGCCGCAGATCAAATTTGCTCTTATTATCCCGGCCCATAATGAGGCCGAGCTGATCGGCCGCACACTTGCACAGGCGCAGGCCGTCAACTATCCTGGTTTATTATATGAAATTATTGTTGTAGCGGACAGTTGTGATGATGATACGGAAAAAATCGTCCTCCAGGCCGGTGTAACCTGTTGGCCGCGCCGGGATCCGGCCCACCGCGGCAAGGGAAATGTCTTGAAATGGGTGTTTCCACGTCTGCTGAAATATGGCAACCATGATGCCTTTGTGGTCCTTGATGCCGATACGCACATGGACGGGGAATTTCTCCTGCGGATTAATCATCATATGCTCCACGGAGCACAGGTGGTGCAGGGGTATTCCCAGGTTCGCCATCCCGGTGAGTCTCCCATGGAGAGCCTTGCCTTTCTTGGCTTTGCCCTGAGTCGTAACCTGCGCTACCGGGGCAGAAGCAGACTCGGCTGGACGTCCAACCTTCTGGGAACCGGGATGTGCTTTGGGCGGAAAGTGATTGAAGAGTACGGCTGGAACACGACCTCCATGGTCGAGGATATCGAATATGAGATGATGCTGCACCTGCATGGTGTCCGGGTATTTTTTGCTGCTGATGCCGGAGTAACAGTAGAACTGCATAACAGTCTCAACCATTCAAAAGGACAGCGGACCAGGTGGGATATTGGTAAGTTTACGATCAGAAACACCTATGTCCCGAAGCTCTTGCGAGAGGGGATCAGGAGGAGAGATCCCAGTTATTTTGACAGCGCAATGGAGCTGCTTCTGCCTCCGTTTGCCCTGTTATGTGTTATTGTCCTGGCCTTTTCAGGACTGTTTTTTCTCTTCGGGTATCATGGTGTTACTCTGAATCTGTATATCTGGTCGGCTGTGGTGACCGGTTTTCTGCTCTATATCCTGATCGGCCTGATAACGGCCAGGGCCGGGATCCGGGTGTATCGTTCCCTGCTGTATGCACCTTTTTTCATGCTCTGGCGCTGCTGGATTGTCTGCCACGAGTCTTTTAAGGGAAATAAAGAGAGAACGTGGTAAATAATACACCATGCCCGGTAAAAAGAGGAATTGAGAAGTTGCTGCAATTCTATTATTGTTGAAATGTAACTGCTCACAGGGCACCGAATCTTTCCGCCACCAGTCTGGCTTACGTATGACTAAATACGCTGCGCCAGGCTGCTGAACGAAAATCTCCGGCACCCTGTAACCAGTTACAAATACGGTGGTATCGAGTCAAAGCGCTTGCCCTGTGAGTAATGACGTTGAAATATCGTCTGAACATTTGAAATGAGGACCAAACTCTGTAGGACAGTACTCCCGGTATGAATATTCTCGGAATCTCAGCCACCAGGTTTGACTGCGGAGCTTGTCTTCTGCAGGATAATCAAATAATCGCTACAGCACAGGAGAAAAGGCCTGCGGACAGGAGACCTTCTTTTCCGCTCTCCTCACTTGAGCGTTGCCTTAAAAAAGGGAACATTGATCTTCATGATGTCGATATCATTGCCATGTGCGACAGGCCCTCTTTACAGCTGAAAAGGATCATGGCCACAGCCCTTGCCTGTGCCCCGACCGGAGC
>WFRY01000382.1 GCA_015486315.1 Desulfobulbaceae bacterium | reverse complement strand
TGCCCTGAAAAATGACGGGACCTTTCAGCTGAGCGACGATGACATTCGCGAGGTGTTTCATCGAACCGGAAAACAGGCCCACGGCGGCTATTGCGGTCTGACCGGCACCTGCGGGATTGCTCCCGCCCTTGGTGCCTGTGTCGCCATCCTCACCGGTTCTAAATGCGGCACAGACAAAGAACAACGACTCACCATGGAGCTTGTCTCCAGGGTGGTCAGGGCCATCACCGAATTGACCGGGCCAAGCTGCTGCAAGGCGTATGTACGAACCTCCCTTGCGGTTGCAGTCGATTTTCTTAAGCAAAATTTTTCAATTAACCTGCCTGGTAAAGATACGACCAGCTGTCGGCACATGGCAAAACATCCCCACGGCTGCAGGCTGGAAAGATGCCCTTATTACCCGGCTGATCCTGTTGATAAGGGAAAAAGGCTGAAATCACGGTTAACAGCAAAAAAGTACTGTTAACGCATTATGATTCCATGACAGGCAGAAAAATATAAAATTGAACCCAACTCCCAAATTCACTCTCAATTTCGATTCTGCCATGATGAAGTTCAACAATGCGTTTGACGATAGTCAGACCGAGACCGGTACCGCCCGAAGTTGAGGCGCGGGATTTCTCTACCCGGTAAAACTGATCAAAGATCCTGTCCTGTTCTTCCGAGGCAATACCAATCCCTGTATTGTATACGGTTATTTCTGCTTCTTTATTCTTCTTTACCAGAGAAACCCGTATCTTTCTCTTTTCTCCGCTATTATATTTGACACCATTGTCGATCAGATTAATAAACATTCTCCGCAGGTTATCCTCATCACCATGCACGAAAACAGAGTCTTCCATCTCAACCTTCAGCTGAATACCTGATGCCTGCATGATTTCTTCAAATTGATGCAGAATCATAGAGAGCATTTGTGCAAGGTCGACCTGAGTTGGAGTAAATGTCTCTTTAAGTTCCAGAGTAGAAAGTTCCAGGAGGTTTTTTACCAGCCGATCCATGCGCAGGACAACTTCAGATTGAGTGGCCAATCGATCTGTCAAATCACCAGGCAAGTCAGTTCGCTGCATAACCTCACTGAAAAATAACCGTTGCATGGCTATGGGGGTTTTCAGTTCATGGGAGGCATTGGCGACAAACTCTTTTTGATGCTGAAAGGAGAACTGCAACCGGTCAAACATCTTATTTAAAGACGAGGACAAAGTGTACAGTTCATCCTGATTACTGCCTAAAGGTATTCTTTTATCCAGCGTATTGTCATTTATTTCCTTAGCCAGTGTATTAATACGGGCAATAGGCGCAAGAATTTTACCGGCAACAAAATACCCTGCCAGCAACAGGGTTATAGTGAAGAGCAAAAGGCCGACTGTAATGGAAATAACCAGGTCGATAATTTCTTCCTGGAGCTTTTCCATTGGGCGGGCAATCTGGACAAGGTAGTTCTGACCTCTGAAAGGGATGGTAAAAACGCGCACCCTGAAAGTTACCTCATTACTGTCGTCCTGTTCAAGTGCGGCAGTACCCTGAGGGATTACTGCACTGATATTGTAGCCTTTGCCGTTTCTCTTCAGCAGCAGGTCAACATACTTTGTCATGGCCGTGCTGTAGATCAGCTCCTGGCTGCCATTGTAGACCTTGAGCCAGTACAACCGGCCCAGCGAGTCAAGCATGGTCGTTTCCGACTGGGCCACCGTACGTTCGTCCCTGGGGTCAAGTCCGGCCAGCAGGGTATGCGCCTGACTGTCCAATTCGCTATCGAGCAGTTCAAAGGGCTGCTCGATCATTTCATACGAGATGACCACGGAAAAAAGAAGACCGGCCACCAAGCCGGCACCGGTTATCCAGAGGGTTATTTTGTTGCGAATTTTCACTCGTTACCGTCCTTAATCAGTAGCGTGGGAAGGGCATATAATTTTTCATTGATATTGTCCTTTCTTGAAGAGTTCAAATGCACATTGATAGTACGAGACGGCTAGACCAGTCAACTCATTGTTATTGGATGTTTTTTCAAATTTATCTGTGCCGAGTTTGTAGTTGTATGTGGTGATACTTTTGCGCAGCCCCAAGACTACCAGTTTATCCTCACGAAAAAGAGCTACATCATGATTATGATTGAAGAGCAATGTAGAAGGAACGTTTCTTTCAGCCAGAACATTTCTACCAAAAAACGGTGCTTTGTAGGGAAACCCGAGCAAACCAAGGACGGTTGGAGCAATATCTATCTGACTGATCGGAGTTTTTATCTGTTTGGGTAACAAACGCCCCGGAGCGACAATCAACAGTGGAATTTCATAACTGGCCAAAGGTATCTGCGCCTCACCGTATACTCTGGCCCCGTGATCAGCAACAATGACAAAGACTGTCCGCTTATACCAGGAGTGGGTTCTGGCGCTTGTGAAAAAGTCTCGGAGAGCATAATCGGCATAAAGCACACCTGCGTTTCTTCCGCCTCCTGTTGGGGGAATAGCCGGAATCCCTTCCGGAAAAGTATATGGAGAATGGTTGGAGGTGCTCATAATAATAGAAAAAAAGGGTTTGCCCTGCTGTGAGAGTGTATCAAAATAAGCATTGGCATGCCGAAAGAGATCTTGGTCGGAAACACCCCAGATATTGGTAAAAACCGGATTGTCAATCGAAAGGCGATCGCTGATGGCAAAACCGTTTCCCTCAAAATAGTTGTTCATATTGTCAAAAGTGCCGTAACCGCCATAAAGGAAACTTGTATGGTAGCCGTTTTTCCGCATGACCTTACCCCAGGTAGCAACATGTTCTCCCCCGGGCCGTTTCATTATTGATTCACTAGGGATCGGTGGAAAAGAAGCACTGATTGCCTCCAGGCCACGCACTGTCCGGGTACCGGTAGCATAGGCATGATTGAAAAATAATCCCTGATGTGAAAACTCATCGAGAAAAGGGGTCACTAACATTTTCCTGGTCGACAGTGCTGCATCAATATCCAGGCCCTGACCGCAAAAATCAACTTGTTGACAGCCAAGAGATTCCTCGACAATTACGACGACATTGAGCTTCCCAAGGCCTTTTTCGGATGCAGGAAAACTTCGTTCAATATTCATGGGATTTGTTGATACCAACTGTCCGCCTTCTGCTGCAAGGTGCTTTTTAAGGCGGACAAACATCGTGTTGGAATCACCGGTTCTGTAAAATTGATCGTAATCGAGCTGATTGGTACGAAAAGCTTGAAAAAAACTGCTTACGCCATTGATAGCAAGTTCATTGCTTACCCGATTGCTAAAGAAACCAAGAGTATGGGTGGAAAATGCTGCAACGGACAGTGCAAGAAATAGAATATGTAAACCTAATGCAGGAAGACGTGAACGGAATTTTGTCTGTGCCTCCATGCTAGAGCGGATCACAGGCCAAAAAAAGAGTAGAAGCAGCGACCCTATAGTTGCCATAAAGAGCATAACTCGACCGACAGGATAGGATTGCCAGATATTAATAAAAACTTCGTGGGGGTAAATCAGGTAATCTACGGCAACCAAGTTGAATCGGGCATCAAACTCTTGGAAAAAAAAGAATTCGACAGCATTCAGGTAAAACATTGCAAAAAGAATTACCCACAAAAAAATGAACATTCCTGCACGGCCAACTTTGGAGTTGTAGAATCGTTGTGGGGCTAAAGCAAGATATAGAGTCAGCGGAAACAACAGGTAGAGTGCTTCAACCAGGTCATTACATATACCGAAACCGATAATAACCGGATACTGGAGAAGGGGTACATGGGCCGACGGTGCAAAAAATGCTATCAGAACAATTCGCAGTACCAGCGAACTCAGGAGGTAGCACAAACCTACCCCATAGAGAGGAACATACCTGCAGTGTTTTATCTGGTGACAAAATTCATTTTTCTTCATGGGGTGCTTTTTTTCCATCCTTATTAACGAGCATGCTTTTACCAGGTTGGTCAGCCACAGCGAACCATGAAAGACGTCACGGCGGCAAAGTAATGCTATGACTTCGTGACAACTTTCACAAAAATTGATTGAAAGATGAAAATAAGCATACAGTATAATTATGAAGAAATAATGAAGACGCCTGATACGTCAAGGTTGGTTGGACGATAACGGGAATAGGGTGGCAGTTTTGTATTAATTACATGGAAAAATTAACCTTATATCCTACAGGATCCGGTAGTTTCAGAATACACAGCCGTTAAACAAACACTCCAGCAAATCTTTTAATGCAAAATGATAATGACAAGAGAAGACCTGTCGATAGACCGAAACCGGCTGTCCAGAGAGTCACTTTGTTACGGATTTTCATTTACTCGCGTCCTTAATCATATAGCCTACACCCCGGACGGTTTGAATAATCTTTCCCTTGGGATCACTGATTTTTTTACGTAGATTTTTAATATGCACATCTATGGAGTTGGACATGGTTAAGGGGTCAAACTCGTCACCCCAGACGTGCTCTGCAATTGTGTAGCGCGAGACGGCACGATTCATATTGTATAAGAGGAATTCCAAAATAGAGAATTCTTTGGGCGTAAGTTCAATTGGCTGACGATCTTGCAGCACCTCTCTGCTTGCCGTATTCAGACTGATATCAGCAATCTTCAGAATTGGAGAAACCAGTGCATTGCTGCGACGCAACAGAGCTCGGATTCGCGCCAGCAACTCTTCCATGGAAAACGGTTTGGCCAGGTAATCATCTGCACCGAGATCAAGCCCTTTTATCCTGTCTTCGATACTTCCTTTAGCGGTCAGCATCAATACCGGAGTGGATTTTTTTTCATTTCGCAGTTCCAGCAAAACACCGAACCCATCTTTTTTCGGAAGCATGATATCCAGCAGAATAAGGTCATAAGGATCAACATAAATCCTGTCCATGGCCTGTTCGCCATCGAGGGCGGTATCAACGGTATACTTCTGTTTAGCCAGGGCCTGCCTGATCTGTTCAACCAATTCCGGCTCATCGTCGACGATTAATATTCTCATACACACCTCCTATGCCGTCCTGGTGATTAGCCAGACACCACAACAGATAACTGCGATGCCCGACCAGCGGGTCAAATCCATTCCCTCGTCAAACAGCCGCCATCCTGCCAGGGCCGTGACAATATAACCCACCGACAGTAGGGGATAGGCATAACTTACCTCGACCCTGGAAAGAACCAGCAGCCAGATCACAACGCTAATGACGTAGCAGGCCAGTCCGGCCAGAACAAAGGGATTAAGGCCTATAGTAAGCGTCATTTTCAGCAGACTCTCCATACTGAAACTGAAATGGCCAATGGAGCGCATCCCCTGCTTCAACGTTAACTGGGCCATCGCATTGAGCAATACTCCGACAAGGATAAGCGGAAGGTATCTGTTCATTGAATTCCTTTAGTCGATTTTCAAATATATTATTAGCCCTGTATACCATTATATTATGAAGGTTTTATGAAGATTGGTTCGATTCCGTTTTTTTTACAAAGGTATACTTAACATTCATCAAATCTTCATTTTCGTCTGGTATGAAGAGCTGTAGATCAAGCACTCATTTCAAAAGAGTCAAAAAAATATGCGAAAAGAATTCCTCCCCTTTTCCAGGCCGTCGATCAGCGAAAAAGACATTGCTGCTGTTGGTGATGTTCTGCGCAGCGGGTGGATTACTACCGGATCGAGAACAGCAGAGTTTGAGCAGGCCTTCTCTGAATATTGCGGATGTAAGGGGGCGGTGGCTCTGTCCTCGGCTACCGCCGGTATGCACCTGCTGCTCACCGCTCTTGGCATCGGGGCTGGAGACGAGGTGATCACTCCGTCCATGACCTGGGTTTCCACGGTGAACCTGATCGTGCGAGCAGGGGCGAGGCCGGTATTTGTCGATGTGAATCGTGATACCCTGATGACCGATGCCGACAGGATCAAGGGGCTCATTACAGAGAACACCAGGCTGATTATCCCGGTCCATTTTGCCGGAGCAGCCGTTGATATGGCACCAATCTATCATCTGGCCGATGAACAAAATATCGCGGTGGTGGAAGACGCCGCCCACGCGGCAGGGACCGAGTACAGGGGGCAGAAGGTCGGCCGGAAGGGAACAGCCATCTTTTCTTTCCATCCCATCAAAAACATGACCACCGGTGAAGGGGGGATGTTCTGCTCTGATAACGACGAACTTCTGCAGAATATCCGCAGCCTGAGGTTTCACGGCCTGGGCGTTGACGCCCATGACCGCAACCAGCAGGGCAGAACGCCCCAGGCCGAGGTGCTGGAACCGGGCTTCAAGTACAACCTGACCGATGTGGCGGCAGCCCTGGGGCTGGGACAGCTTGCCCGTCTCGATGATTTTATTGCCAAAAGAACCCTGCTGGCAGAGCGTTACCAGCAGCAGCTTGCCGAAGTTGACGAAATCCTGCCAATGAAAACATCGCCGTGCACCAGCCGGCACGGCTGGCACCTCTTTATCGTACGTCTGGATACGGCCAGGGCCAGCATGGATCGCGACACCTTCATGGAAGAGCTCAAACAACGGAACATCGGCACCGGGCTGCATTTTCGTGCGGTCCATGAACAGCGCTATTACCGGGAAACCATACCGCAGGTCATGGGCACACTGCCGGACACGGAATGGAATTCGGCCCGGATCTGTTCTCTGCCCCTCTTCCCTAACATGACTATGGAAGACGTTGATGACGTGGTTGTTGCCATCAAAGAGGTACTTTCCTCATGAACCAGGAAATTCATTGTTCGCTGGTTATTCCCGTCTTTAACGAGGCCGGGAACCTGGATGAACTGGTCGAGCGATGTCTGAAGGTCTGCAGGAAAAATGGACGAAGCTTTGAAATCATCCTGG
>WFRY01000381.1 GCA_015486315.1 Desulfobulbaceae bacterium | reverse complement strand
GTCATGACCACCCTGCACGCAGGCGGCAAATTTGATCACTCCTCCTACAAGGTATCGGGAGGTTTGCACGGCGTCGGTGTCTCCGTGGTCAACGCGCTCAGTACGGTTGCTTCCGCCGAGATCAGGCGCAACGGCAAGCTCTACAAACAGACCTATGCCTATGGCCAGAAAACAGGCGAGCTTGAGGTTATCGGAACCAGTGTACATACCGGAACGAAGATTGTATTTATTCCTGATCCCTCTATCTTTACCGAAACAACGACCTTTAGATACGACATTGTCAAGAATCGGCTGCGTGAACTGGCATTCCTGAACCGGGGTGTCCGTATATTTTTAAAGGATGAACGCAGCGGTGCCGAGGATAAGTTTCATTATGATGGAGGCATTGTCTCCTATGTCGAGTATCTGAACCGGAAACGAACTCCGATCCATCCCCAGCCTATCTTTCTTGAGGGTGAGAAGGATATGGTCCAGGTGGAGGTTGCCTTCCAGTATTTTGACGGCTACTCCGAACGGCTGTCCTCCTTTGTCAACAACATCAACACCCGTGAGGGTGGTACCCACGTTGCCGGTTTCCGGGCAGCACTGACCAAGTGCATTAACAAATATGCAACCGATGAAGTAGTACCAAAAAACCTGAAGGAAAAAATGGGCGGCGATGATGTGCGGGAAGGTTTGACTGCAATCATCTCGGTTCGGGTTCCCAATCCGCAGTTTGAAGGGCAGACCAAGACCAAGCTGGGTAACTCGGAGGTGAAATCAATAGTCTCCTCTATCTGCAATGAAAAACTCGGTATCTATCTCGAGCAGAATCCCCAGGTTGCCAAGCAGATCCTGAGCAAGGCGGTTGAAGCCGCCCGGGCACGGGATGCAGCAAGGCGGGCACGGGAGCTGTCACGCAAAAAGGGCGGTCTTTCCGTGATGATGGCCGGAAAGCTTGCCGAATGCCAGTCCAAGAAGCCTGAAGAACGCGAAATCTTCATTGTGGAGGGTGACTCTGCGGGCGGTTCAGCCAAACAGGGCCGGGACCGGGCCATCCAGGCAATTCTGCCCCTGCGCGGTAAGATCATGAATGTGGAAAAGGCCAGGTTCGACAAAATTCTCGGCTCCGAGGAGATCAGGCAGCTGATAGCCTCTCTGGGCACCGGCATCGGTCGGGAAGAGTTTGACCAGGAAAAACTGCGCTACCACAAGATCATTATCATGACCGATGCCGATGTTGACGGTGCCCATATCCGCACCCTGCTGCTCACCTTCTTTTACCGCCAGATGCTGCCGCTTATTGAAAACGGCTTTGTCTATATCGGCCAGCCCCCGCTGTACCGGCTGGGCCGGGGCAAGAAAGAACAGTATTTCATCGATGACGATGCCTTAAACGACTACCTGTACGATCAGGCCTCCCGGTTTATCCGTATCCGGATGAAAAATGGTGAGGAGATAGCCCGGGAGGCCATGGTTGATCTGCTGCGGAAACTCACCTTTTTTGAACGGGTTAACAGCTTTCTGGAACGGATGAATATCCAGGAGAAGTTGACGGTTTTCCTGCTGGAAAATGAAGTTCATTCAGCAGACCAGTTCAAGGACGAGGATTTTCTTAAAAACCTGGTGGAAAAAATGGGATCCCTTGATCCCATCACCGGAAACATCCGTATCTGCCGCTGGCGGCCCAGCTGTTACGAGGTGGATGTGGCCTTCCGTGGTCAGGCACATACGCGGACAACATTGGGCCCGAATATTCCGCTGATCCCTGAATACAGGCACGGAATCGAACTCTATCCGCAAATAAAGCATTACCTGACCGGCAGCTTCACCATTATCAAGACCTCTACTTCGGGCCAGGAAAAAGAAATTCAGGTCGACGACTGGCATGATCTGATCAGGATGGTGCGGGAGGAAACCTTCAAAGGCAGCCATCTGCAGCGGTACAAAGGTCTTGGCGAGATGAACCCCGAACAGCTCTGGGACACCACCATGAACCCGGATAACCGGACCCTGCTCCAGGTAAAAATTGAAGATGCAGAGGCTGCCGATGACCTGTTTGTCACCCTGATGGGAGATAAGGTCGAACCCAGGCGTGAGTTTATCCAGAACCACGCCCTTGAGGTATCGGAGTTAGACGTTTAACTGAAGGCTACCTTGAAATTGTCTTTCGGAGCGGTAAAATCGCCCGGGGGCCGGACTCCTGCTTTAACGGTTGAGCTGAGGTTTGTATTTTACCTGCAGGAACCCGGCCCTGGGCGATAAACACATTTTTCAAGAACAAGGAACATAATCAGGCATGACAACTGAAATAGAAAACAACGAGCCCCAACAGCCTTCCATTTCCATTGAAAAGGAATTGCGCAAGTCCTACCTGGACTATGCCATGTCCGTCATTGTAGGCCGGGCCCTGCCCGATGTACGCGACGGCTTGAAACCGGTACACCGGCGCACCCTGTTTGCCATGCGCGAATTAGGCACCACCTACAACCGGCCGTATGTCAAATCCGCCCGTATTGTCGGTGACGTCATTGGTAAGTATCATCCCCACGGCGACACCGCGGTCTACGATACCCTGGTTCGAATGGCCCAGGATTTTTCCCTGCGCTATCCCCTGGTCGACGGTCAGGGTAACTTTGGTTCCATGGATGGTGATGCCCCGGCTGCCATGCGTTACACCGAGGCGCGGATGACCAAACTTGACCGGGAACTGGTTGCCGACCTGGACAAGGAAACCGTTGATTTTATTCCCACCTATGACAACTCCATGCTGGAACCATCGGTTCTGCCCTCCCGGATTCCGAATATTCTGATCAACGGTTCCGAGGGTATTGCTGTTGGTATGGCCACCAAGATACCGCCCCATAATCTGGTCGAGGTTATTGACGGCCTGATCAGCCTGGTGGATGATCCCAATATTACCGTGCACCGGCTGATGGAGATCATCACCGGGCCGGATTTCCCCACCGGCGGTTTTATCTGCGGCCGGGCAGGCATCCGCGAGGCCTATGAGACCGGACGGGGTGTGGTGGTTATGCGGGCCCGTACCCATGTGGAGCAGCGCAAAAAAGGCGGTGAATCCATCATTGTCACCGAGATTCCCTACCAGCAGAACAAGGCAAAACTGGTGGAAAAAATAGCCCTGCTGATGAAGGAAAAAAGGATCACCTCCATCTCCGAGGTGCGTGATGAGTCGGACAGACAGGGGTTGCGCATCGTCATGGAGCTGAAAAAAGACGAAATCCCGGATATCACCATCAACCAGCTGTACAAGATGACGCCACTGCAGAAGAGCTTTGGTATTATTCTGCTCTGTATTGTCAACAACAAGCCGGAGATTTTAAATCTTAAGGAAATTCTGGTTCATTTTGTCGATCATCGAAGGACGGTTATTTATCGGCGCACTGCCTTTGAGCTGCGTAAGGCCGAGGAAAAAGCCCATCTGCTGGAGGGGTTGAAAATCGCCATCTCCAATCTGGATGAAGTCGTGGAACTGATCAAGGGTTCCGCTAATCCGGCAGAGGCAAAGGTTGGTCTGATTGAACGGTTTGAGCTGTCCGAACTGCAGGCCCAGGTTATTTTAGACATGCGTCTGCAGCGTCTTACCGGTCTTGAGCGCGATAAGATTATCAAAGAATATAACGAGATCATGGAGCGTATTGGCTGGCTGAGAAAAGTACTTGCAGATGATGGCATGGTCATGCAGATTGTCCGCGAGGAGTTTGAAAGCATCCGTGAGGAGTACGGGGATGAGCGGCGTACCGAGATCATTGACGCACCCGATGAGATCCTGCCCGAGGATATGATCACCCCGGAGGAGATGGTGGTTACGGTCTCTCATACCGGCTATATCAAACGCAACCAGCTGACCCTGTATCGCTCCCAGCGCCGGGGCGGAAAAGGGGTCAAGGGTATGACCACGGTGGAAGATGACTTTGTCACGGATCTCTACACCGCCTCCACCCTGGATACCTTTCTCTTTTTTACCAACAAGGCACGGGTGTTCTGGCGCAAGGTATACCAGCTGCCGCTGGCCGGACGAACGGCGCGGGGCAAGGCTGTGGTCAACCTGCTGGAGCTTGGTGAGGGCGAAAAGATGGCGGCTATCCTGCCCATTGTCGACCTTGCCAATGCCGATGAAAGCCAGTCCATTTTGACGGTCACCAAAAAAGGCAGGGTCAAAAAGACCAGTATTGCCGAATACAAAAGGCCTCTGCGCAAGGGTAAGTACGGTTTGACCATTAAGGAGGATGACGAAATCCTCTGCGCCGCCATCACGTCGGGCGATGATGAGGTCTTTTTAGTGACCAAAAAAGGACTGTCCATCCATTTTCATGAATCCGATGTACGGGTCATGGGCAGGCTTGCCGCCGGTGTCAAGGGCATCAACCTTGCAGAAGATGACGAGGTGGTCGGTGCCGTGGTGCTTAAAAACGATGACTCCATCCTGACGGTCACTGAAAACGGTTACGGCAAGCGGACGGCAGTGGCCGACTACCGCCTGCAGCGCCGCGGCGGTAAGGGCATCTTTGCCATTAAGACCAGCGAGCGGAATGGTTTAGTGGTTGGTGCCCTGCAGGTGATAGACGAGGACCAGGTGATGCTGATTGCCAACTCGGCCAAGATCATCCGGATGCCCATGCATACCATCCGGGTTATAGGCCGTAACACCCAGGGCGTTCGCCTGATCAACCTTGAAGAGGGGGAGAAGGTAGTGGGTATGTCCATGCTGGCCCGCGGAACCGAGGTCGACGAGGGAGAAGAGAATATTGAGGATGTGGAAAAAGATGAAGGAGATAAATAAAACAGCGGTTATCGGGGCCGGCAGCTGGGGAACCGCGCTGGCCAAACTGCTTGCCGACAAGGGAGAGCAGGTTATGCTCTGGGGGCATGATCCGGCGCACATGGATGCGATAAGGCGTGACCGGGAAAACCGGAAATACCTGCCCGGTGCAGCCCTGCCCGATACCCTGCAGCCGGTCGACGACATTGCCTGTGTTTCCGGTTGTGAATGTGTTGTTATGGTTGTCCCCTCGCACGGATTTCGTCAGGTTTTTGTCAGCCTGATTCCCCACCTGCAGGCCGGTACCCTTCTTGTCTCAGCGGTTAAAGGTATCGAGATCGGCAGTCGCCAGACCATGAACCAGATCATGGAGACCGAGCTGGCACAGGCAGGCAGAGAGGACTCCATGATCACCGGAGTCCTTACCGGGCCCAGTTTTGCCGATGAGGTTGCTGTTGGCCAACCCACGGCCGTGACCATCGGCTTTGCTGATATTGAGGCGGCAAAAACCGTACAGCAGCTCTTTTCCACCCCGTTTTTCAGGGGCTACACCAGTACCGATGTTGTTGGTCTGGAGATCTCTGCAGCTATGAAAAACGTCATTGCCATAGCAGCAGGTATCTCCGACGGGCTTGGCTATGGTTTAAATACCCGGGCCGCCCTTATCACCCGCGGGCTGGCCGAAATCACCCGTCTGGGGGTCAAGTTAGGTGCCCATCCCCTTACCTTTTCCGGCCTTGGCGGCCTGGGCGACCTGGTGCTTACCTGTACCGGCAGCCTGAGCCGGAACCGCACAGTAGGTCTGAAACTCGGCGAAGGCAGAACGCTTGAGCAGGCCCTGGCCGAGATGACCATGGTGGCCGAAGGGGTCAAAACCACCAAATCCTGTTATAATCTGGCAAAAACGGTCAAGGTTGAAATGCCGATCCTGGAGCAGGCTTACCGAATTCTGTACGAGGGTAAGGACTGCCGGACAGCTGTTCAGGAACTGTATCAGCGCAGCCTGAAGGAAGAAGTGGCCGGGAGTATTGTTCCATAATCAGGAAATCCGTCAGGTAGCCTATAATTATTCAGGCATGTTGAGGTATAACTATGCGTCCATTGATTCGCTGTATCATCTGTTTTATTATCATCCTGCTTACAGGCTGTGTGCACCATGAACAGGCATCTGTAACCGACGAAACAGGGGCTGTCTGTCCCCTGCCCCTTCCTGCCGTCTACAGTGCAAAAATTCCCTGTCAAAACTGTCCACCGACAACGGCCTCTCTGACTCTTCGTCCTGACTCCCTTTATTTTCTGCGGATAACCACCACCAATCCCGAGACCGGCAGAGAGGATGTTAAGGCCGAGATCGGGGCCTGGAAATATGTTTCAGCAGGCGATGCTATTCTTCTGGAAACGTATGACAATGTTGCCAGAACGCTGCTCATTACCCCGGCAAATACCATCAGGGTGATCAAGGTCTCCGGCGGCATTATTCCACCGGACGTAAATTATGATCTTATCCGGAACGATGCAGACCCCGGCTATAACGACGTTGTCCGGATGAAGGGTATGTACTCGTACCTGGCAGATGCAGGGCTCTTTACCGAGTGCTTGAGCAAGGTCTCTTTTCCCGTCGCAACGGAGGGGGAAAACGCAGCCCTTGAGCGGGCCTATTTAAATACTCCCCATGGTCAGGCAGAGCCGATTCTCGTCAATCTTGACGCACGTCTGATCTCCCGCAGCAAAATGAATGCCGGGGGCTATGAAGATGTTGTGGTTCCGGTACGTTTTATCGATATTTATCCCGGAATTGACTGCCGCGGAGAGAAAAGCCGCAGGTTGAGACTGGTGGATAACACCTGGCGCCTCATTGAAATAGCGGGTCAGCCCATCAAAATTGCAAAGGGAGAAAATAATCCCTTCATCCACCTGCAGACCCTGGATAATAAGATGCAGGGCTTTGCAGGCTGTAACCGTTTTTCCGGCACCTACCTGGTCAAGGGAGAGATTTTGCTGTTCAGTAAAACAGCATCCACCCGGATGGCCTGTGTCGGAGGAATGGAGTTGGAGGACATGTTTTTTCGAGTACTGTCCGCCACTGAAGGCTACCGTTTGAAAGGAGATATCCTGGAACTGCATGACCGAAAGGGCAAGGTACTGGCCAGGTTGCAGCATGCCGGAGGGCGTTGACTGCGGGATGTTATCAAGTCATGTACTCAATGAATCGCTTACGAATCGACAACTGTGAAACGATGGGTGCCTGTGACCTCTTACACGAAATCATATGAGCGATAATTCTCCAGGAGTCAGCATCACTGTCCTGTTACCGGCCGGGCGATTACCACTTGCTGTCATGAAGGCAGCCCATGAGCTGGCAGAGCAGTATGATTTTGCTATTTATTGCTCACTGGCCCAGAATATGCGACTGATCAATGTTCCGCCATCGGCTGTAGAGCATGTAAAAAAAGAATTAGCCGCACTCGGTGCCGATTTTAAAGGCCCTGGTAAATTCCCTCTGCCCAGGATCTGTATCGGCAAACCCCATTGCAATCTCGGCCAGGTGGATACGGAACAGTTGAGCCGTACTATTCTTGATCGTTTCAGCGGCAGGCAAAACAACAAGGCACGACTCAAAATATCCATAGCCGGATGCCCGGTCGGCTGCTCCTGGAGCAAAAATACCGATATCGCCATTATGGCAACCCGGGTGGGGTATACTGTTTTTGCAGGCGGCAAGGGAGGGCAGGTACCCAGGGACGGCAGAAGGATCAAGGTCCGGGCGACGTTGGACGAGGTGCTGGATATTATTGAAACATTAGTTGATCTGCACCACCGGAAAACTAAAACGAAACAGCGGATGTATCAGCTGCTGGACAGTCCGGAGTTTCCTTTTCCCGCCGTATAAGAACTGTTTTTTCGCTCAATCTTTGACGAGAGTGTTACAGGCAACAGGAGCAAATGTCGCTTAAAAAACGAGTTGTCAGAATTGTCCTTATCTCGCTGGCTGCCTGGTTGATTTTCAGCTATGTGCTGATTCCGTTGCGTATCCAGGGCAGGAGTATGGAACCTACCTATCACGACGGAGGATTTTCCTTCTGCTGGCGACAGCGATATCTTTTTTCACCGCCCTCCCCCGGTGATGTGGTGGCCATCCGCTTTGCCGGCAGACATGTAATGCTGCTGAAAAGGGTTGTTGCCCTTGCCGGTGATGTTGTCGAGTTTCGGAACGGGATACTGTATGTGAATGATCAGCAGGTTGATGAGCCCTATGTACGGTTTCGATCCGACTGGAACCTGCCCCCGAGAACGGTCGGGGCGGGCAGGGTATATGTGGTTGGTGATAACCGGGGTGTGCCCATGAAACAGCATTATTTCGGCCAGGCCGAGCTGGACAGAGTTATTGGAGGTGTCCTGTGGTAACGACGAAAAATATTGTGATTATCCTGGTGGTGTTCACTCTGGCTGCCGGTAGTTTTTATTTTCTTTCTCCGGGAAGGGAGAAACAGATACGGAAACAGTTGACCAGGTTAACCGAATATGCGGCCAGAGAACCTGCCGAACCTACCCTGACAACGGTAGCAAAAGCTGCCCGCATCGGTGCCCTGTTTGCCGACCCCTGTTCCCTTGATATAGAGAATCCGTCGATGAACGGCAGCTTCAGCCGTAAGGAAGTCATGGACCGGATAAATATGGTGAGACATTATTTTTCCAGCCTCAATGTCTCCTTATACGATATCACCATTGCGTTTCCGGAAGAGGCACGGGCTGAGGTCGTCTTGACCATGCGCCTGACAGGTACAAGAGATAATGAAGACTATACCGATACCAGGGAGGTCGAATTCACCATGGAAAAACCTGATAAAAAATGGTTGATCAGCAGGGTTCATCTGGTAGAGGTTCTGGAACAGTAAATAGCAGGGATCTTACATTCCGAGGTGTTAGCAAAAGTCAAGAGTGTGGTTAATGAAGCGTTTACCGGCAGGGTACGGACAGAGACAGGTTTTGTGACTGTTCGGTCATGCTTGAGGGGTATGAAGATGCAGGGAGTTACCTGGTTGTTTGTATTTCTGTTCCTGCTTCAGCCCGGCTGTGTTCAGCAAAAATATACGCCGATAACCGATGAGACAGGAGCTGTCTGTCCCCTGCCCCTTCCCGCCGTCTACCGTGGTGATATCCCCTGCCCCGACTGTCCGCCGACCAGGGTTGTTTTGCAACTTCGTCCCGATTCCCTCTACTTTTTACGGCTTACAACTACTGATACCGAGGGCGAGGCCGGGGAGGTCAAGGCTGAAATCGGAATCTGGAAGTATAACGCATCGGCCGGGGCTGTTATCCTGACCGGCTATGATAATCGTTCGACAAGCCTGCTCATTACCCCCTCAGGCGGTCTCCGGGTGCTCAATGTTGCAGGCGGCATCCTTCCCCTGGTCGTGAATTACGACCTTGCCTATGAGGGGAAAAAGGCTGACAGTAAAGATGTTGTCCGCCTGAAGGGCATGTATGCACGCTCAGATGATAAAGGAACCTTTTCCGAGTGTCTAAGCGGCAAGACTTTTCCAGTTGCAGAGAAACAGGCGGATCAGGCCCTGGTACGCACGTATATGCATACCAGGCATGGTCAGGGAGAACCCCTTCTTGTTACCCTGGAAGGACAGCTGATATCCAGAGCAAAATTGGGAAGCATCGGCTTCGAGGACGCTGTTGTACCGGTCCATTTTATTACTATCCAGCCTGGTGTTGACTGCAGTGGTAAAGGGGACGGCAGGGTAACCCTGGTGGACAATACCTGGCGTCTCATTGAATTAAATGGAAATCCGGTGCAGCAGGATGATGGGCGGAATGTACCTTATTTTCACCTGGCGGCACGAGGTAATCGAGTGAATGGTTTTGGTGTCTGTAACAAATTTTACGGCACCTATTTTGCCCAGGGACCATTTTTTTTGTTTAACAAAAAATTCCACACCAGCCAACCATGTGCCCAGGGCATGGAATTGGAAAATGATTTTTTCCGGGTGCTTGCAGCCACAGACGGTTACCGCATTGAAGGTGAGATTCTGGAGCTGCGCAACCGGGACGGCAGGGTACTGGCAAAGATGCAGCATGTCGGCAGAGAAGAGGACGTACCCCTCGCTCCCCGGCCTCCGGTCCTCATGGTGCCGGCTGAAAAGCAGTAAAACTGTTCATCAGTCGGCACCATGGATGGTTCTTTGCTAAACCATTTTTTCCTGGGACCAGTCATTATGTTCGAACTCGGAATGGTCTGCTTTGGGTGGTTTGAGCTCTTCCATGCGCTGGCGAACCCAGACCATTACCTTGTCGAATTCAGCCGATAATTCCTGCATTGCCAGGCCCCGGTGACTTATCTTGCTCTTCTCCTCCATGGATATTTCGGCAAAGGTCTTGCCGAGTTCCTCGTAAAAAAAGACCGGATCATAACCAAAACCGGATTCGCCCCTCCGCTCCGTGGCTATTTTGCCGTCACAGCGGCCTTCCCAGGTCAGGGCCGGACCTCCCGGGGTTGCCAGGGAGAGAACACACTGGAAATGTGCAGAACGATCCTCTTTGCCCCCCATCTCTTTGAGCAGTTTTTCACAGTTATCCCAGTCTGTTGCATTTTCACCGGAATAACGGGCCGAATAGACCCCTGGAGCCCCGTTCAGGGCATCTACAACCAGTCCGGAATCATCTGCCAGTGTCGGGACCCCCAGAACCTTTGCATAATGAAGCGCCTTTTTGTAGGCGTTGTCGTCAAAGGTTTCACCGTCCTCAACGACTCCCGGCAGCGGACCATAGTCCTTGAGGCATTTGACCTCAACCGGGAAATCCTTGACCATTGCCTGAAATTCTTTGACCTTGTTTTTGTTATTTGTTGCCAGAACAATGACGTTATACATAATTTTTTCCTGTGATGGTGTTTCGGTATAGGGTGACGCGGTCGATGCCTCTGTCTGCCCTGCATACATTATTCATCTTTTTGCTGTTGTCTCAACTTTTTCCGTAATTTTTTATCATACCGTTCCTGCTCGCTGTATATACAGCCGCAGTAGGGCTGTCGGTAGAGGTCCATGGCTATGGATCCGTCTATTCCCTGCTGCCATCCTTCACGAAAATCCCGGTAAAAAAATTGAATCCCGTATTGATCGGCCAGCTTTTCACATTTATCGACGAGCAGGGGGTGGTTCTGGTATTTTGAGTACAGCAGGGTGGAGGAAAAGGCGTCCGCCCCCTGCCCTGCCGCAAATTTGGCCGCAGCTTCCAGGCGCATGTCATAACAGATGGAGCAGCGGCTGCTTTCATTAAACACTACCTGCCGCAGGTATTCGGTCAGGCCGTAGTTGCGGTCGATTTCCACTTTGAACTTTTTCTGCTCTGAAAAATCAACCAATGCGGCAATGCGACGTTTAAATTCGCGATAGGGATGGATATTGGGATTATAAAAATAACCGGACACCTCGTGCCCTTCCCTGCGAAGAAACTCTACAGGGTAGACACTGCAGGGGCCGCAGCAGACATGCAGTAAAATTTTCATTTTGTATGGTTCATGTTGTTCGTGGGTAACAGATTATTTCACCTTGAACTGCTTTGGATCAATACCGTAATTATGGATCTTGTAGTTGATGATCCGCAGACTGGTGTCCAGTTTTTTTGCCGCCCTGGTCTGGTTACCGTTGGTCTGTTTAAGCGCCTCAATGATCATCTCGCGTTCAAAGGTTTCAACGGCCGTGGCCAGGGAAAGGGGGTTGTCCGGGTCAACTGTTCCCGAACTCTGCAGGGTCGGCGGCAGGTGGATTGATTTGATGGCGCCATCATCACAGATAAGTACGGCCCGTTCCATGCAGTTCTGCAGTTCACGCACATTCCCCGGCCAGTGGTACTGGATGAGAAGATCAATGGCCGAGGTTGAAATTCTGTCTATTTTTTTGTTGTTTTCCCTGCTGTACTTATCCAGAAAATATTCAGCGAGCAGAAGAATGTCGGTACGTCGGTCACGCAGTGGGGGCAGATAGACCGGAAAGACATTGAGGCGGTAATAGAGATCTTCCCGAAAATGACCATCCTGGACAGCGTTCTCCAGGTTGCGGTTGGTTGCAGCCACCAGTCGGATGTTACTCTTCAGCAACCTGGTGCCGCCCAGTCTCTGAAAGGTTCGTTCCTGGATGACATTGAGCAGCTTAACCTGCACGGAAAGGCTTATTTCGCCGATTTCGTCAAGAAACAGGGTACCCCCTTCGGCAAGTTCAAAACGTCCCTTCTTGCGCTCATTGGCACCCGTAAAGGACCCCTTTTCATGCCCGAACAGCTCACTTTCCAGTAATGTTTCGGGCAGGGCGGAGCAGTTGACGACAATAAAGGGACCGTCGGACCTGCTGGAGTTATAGTGGATGGCCTTGGCAACCAGGGTCTTTCCGGTACCTGATTCGCCGCGCAGCAGCACCGTGGCATTGGAGTCCGCCACCCGGTGAACCATTTCAAAAACCTCCTGCATCCGGGAGGAGTTGCCGATGATCTCCGTGATACGATTTTTTGCCGACAGCTCACGTTTAAGCTGCTGGTTTTCCCGGTTCAGGGCCTCTTTTTCTTCGTTTACAGCCTGGACCCGCTGCACGGTCTGGGAGATAAGGCTGCTGATAACCGTAAGAAAGCGCATGTCCTGTTCGGACTGGCTGCCGAATCCATGTTCGTAACTCCGGTCAATGGAAAGGGCGCCGATTGACTGGCTGCCCGTTTTGATCGGTACACAGAGAAACGAGCTTTTCTTTTTCTGCTCATCGCCCCTGGTGCGGGTACGGTTGAGAAAAAGCGGTTCCTCGCCGATCTGGGGTACAATGATAGGCTCTCCTGTGGCCACCACCCGACCGGTGATCCCCTCACCCAGTTTATATTTTCCCCTGCGTCTTGCCTCGGCGGTAATGCCGTGTGCCACCTCGATTTCCAGTTCTCTGGTTACCGGGTTGACGATGGTAACAGTCCCGTTTTCCATGGCCTTCATATCGGCCAGAATATCCACCACCTTTTCCAGACAGTCCTGGAGATGTGCAGCCGATGCAAGATTTTTGGTGATCTCATACAGGCAGGCAAGGTCCTGCAGGGCAAGATCCTGGTTCTCCCGGGCAATGTTCGAATCGATTTTCATAAATAATCAACAGACAGGAGGGTGTTGACAGCTCCTGTTTGAAATGGTAATTAGTCCAGACGCCGGAGGAATGGCCGAGTGGTTGAAGGCGGCGGTCTTGAAAACCGTTGTACGAAAGTACCGTGGGTTCGAATCCTACTTCCTCCGCCACAACAGTTACACAAGGAGAGGTGACCGAGCTGGCCGATGGTGCTCGCCTGCTAAGCGAGTGTGGGGGTCATACTCCACCGAGGGTTCGAATCCCTCCCTCTCCGCCATGTTCCTTCAGGAACGTCGCGCAACATTCATTATACCCGCAGCCGGTGACGGTGAGCGGGTTTTTTCATTTTTTCCTGTCTTCCCTGATGTACCTGATACCTGTTTTATTACAGTACCTGTCGATAGAGTGCGGAAAGGCACTGTAAACGACTTGTCAAAACAGCTGAAACACCG
>WFRY01000380.1 GCA_015486315.1 Desulfobulbaceae bacterium | reverse complement strand
GTTGAAAAAAGAGGCCCATGAAACCGTGGAAAAACACCCTGGATATGCTCTGGCCCATGCTTTTTTAGCGATTTGGCACATCATAGATATAAAGAATATCGAGGACCATCAAGAGATTCTAAGCAATATAAATCGGAGTTTGGAAGAACTCAGTCATGCTGACCGGTTGGAGCCTATCAATAACCACGACTGGGTTCTTGTTAATTATATCCAGGGCCGAGTTTATACGGAACTCCTGGGACTATCAAGATATTTGGACCAAGGTATCAGGGCGTTTGAAAAAATTCTGAGGCGAAAGACTGATTTAGACTGGTATTACAAGGGCCGAATGCCATTTTTCCCTAAATGGCTGTGGCCGAATCTTTATTTCTTTTTAGGATCATCTTACCTGAGAGTCGGGAAACTCAAAGAGGCTCACGAAGTCTTGGAAAAAGCCCGGCATTACAAAATGATGCCAACTTTTTATAAACGAATTGACGATTTGGTCAAATCTGAACAAACGAACTCAAGTTTCGCACCCTAAAAACACAAAAAACCAGTAGTGTCCGGTTAACTTTCGAATAATTTCAGCTGGATATGTGGACTAGTAATTTTAGCTTTGTAATTGATCTCTGTAAACACCTGGTACATGGGCTTTTTCTCAAAAAGGGAGATACTGTAATGGTCAAATAAAAACGGATACAAAGTTTTAAGCCACTTTCAGTGACAGTTCTTTTTCATAATCCATGGGGCTTCTGTATCCCAGGGTGGAATGCAGACGGATCGCATTGTAGTAGGTAATGTAATCGAGGATTTCCATCTTGGCTTCTCGCCTGTCTGCAAACCTGCAATAGTCCAGCCTTTCGGATTTGAGACTGCGGAAGAAGCGTTCCGTGGGAGCGTTATCCCAGCAGTCCCCCTTACGGCTCATGCTTGGCACCATATGCCAGTCTGAGAGCATTTTCTGATAATCATGGCATGCATACTGGCTGCCGCGGTCCGAGTGGTGCAGCAGACCGGCGGCCGGTTTTCGGCGCCAGAAAGCCATTGAAAGCGCATCCATGACCAACTGCTTTTTCATGCGTTTATCCATGGCCCAGCCGACAATCTGTCGGGAAAACAGGTCCATGACCACCGCCAGGTACAGCCAGCCGGCGAAGGTCCAGACATACGTCAGATCGGCTGTCCACACCCTGTTGGGCTCAGCTACATCGAACTGCCGGTTCAGGAGGTTCGGTGCCACGGGGAACGAATGACGGCTGTCGGTGGTTACCTTGTAGCGCCGGGGCTGTCTGGCCTGCAGGCCGAGTTCGCGCATCAGCCGGCGCACCTTATAGCGCCCTATCTGACGCCCTTCGGACTGGAGATGCTTGACCAGCCTGCGGGAGCCATACGTCGATCCGGATTGCCTGAACGCGGCTTTTATTTGGCTGTTTAACAAAAGGTCATCCATACCTGGTGCTGATTTATAACGATGGAGATAATCATAAAACCCGCTCCGGCTGACTCTCATCACCCTGCACAGCACGGTGACGGGATAGGCCTTCATTTGCTGCCGGATGAAGCCGTATCTCACACGGATTCTTTGGCAAAGAGTTGAGTAGCACTGCGGAACCTCCCCGCAATGCCCTCCGAGAACCGTACGTGAATCTCTCGATTCATACGGCTCCTATTGTTCAACCGCAGGTTTTATACCCAGTTGCCAGTGAAACAAGATACTTGGCTCCCGTTCCGCTATTCCTCGTAACCACTTTGCAGCCTTTTGTCGGCTGCCCTTAAATCTCCTGTATTTGCGAACTACCCATTTCACGAGGATGGTATTAAGGTGTGCCAGCACCCGTTTGAAAACACTCGGGTAAAACGCACCATAAAAGTTCCACCAACCCCGTAATGAGGCATTGACCTTCTCTGCGATGTCCTGCAGATTGGCGTTCGTCCATCGGGACAAAGTCCATGACCTCATTTGCTGTCGAACCCGCTTGGCTGAAGCGTTACTGATGGCAGGACTGAAACTGTTGAAGTACCTGCCATGCCTGCTTTTCGCCAGACGGCCTCGAAACGTATATCCCAGAAAATCAAACTGTGTATTTGGATACCGCCCTCTACGGTTGGCATCCCGACAATACACTATTTTGGTCTTTTCCGGGTGCAGTTCAAGCCCACAGGATCTCAATCGCTCGCCGATCACTTTTCGCAGATAAACCGACTCACCTTCTGTTCGGCAGTGTAAAAGACCATCATCTGCATACCGTGCGAAAGGCACCAGCGGATAGTTCCGCTTCATCCAGCCATCAAATGCATAGTGGAGATAAAGGTTGAATAGCAGCGGGGAGACACCCCCCCCCTTGCGGTGTCCCTTTATCTCTGGCTTCGACTCTTCCGTCCCTTTCCAGCGGCGCCTTCAGCCAGCGTTTTATGTACAGCCGGGTCCATCGGCATGGGGTATGATGACATACCGCTTTCAGCATCAGGTCGTGATCGATATTGTCGAATGCACTCCTGATGTCGAACTCTAAAACCCAGTCATACTGCCAGCAACGCTTTCTGGTGGCATCAATAGCATCAAGGGCGGACTTGCCGCTGCGATATGCATATGAGTCTTTATGAAAATACGGATCTACCAACTGTTCAAAACGGTTACGAACCACGGTCTGGGCAACCCTATCGGCTACCGTTGGTATCCCCAGCAGCCGTTTTTTCCCGTTGCTCTTGGGTATCTCTACCGCCCGAACCGCAGGAGGAAAATAGCTGCCCGACGACAGCCGATTCCAGAGTTTGTACAGATTATTTCTCAAATCTTTTTCAAACTCAGCAATCGATTGCCCGTCAATACCATGGGCACCGTGGTTGCTTTTAACGGAGTACCAGGCATTCGTTACTGCATGCCTGGAAACCTCAAACGGTTTTGCTCGACGCAATTGGTTCCTCCCAGCATGGTTGACCAATTCGTTTCGCTGAACAATGCGCTTCCTTCGCTCCAGCGCCATTACAGCGCCTTCATCACTAATACGAAACGCTCCGCCCCTGTGCTCTGCATCGGTACTCTCACCTTCCTGGGGCTGCCAGTTCGGCTTCTCCCTTAACATCAGAACGACAGGTTCCTATGTTCCGCATAATCGCCTGAAACAGGTTCACGCCACCTTAATGCCGGTCGCCATCAAGTCAGTAAACAGGCTCCTTCTTGATTTGTCCCAGAGGGCGGCCTGGCCTCTGGTTTTGACGACATCTGGTAAAGGCTATCGACACCTCATCAGTGGTTCGCTTGCGCTCGTCTCCCTGTTCCATACCTGACATGTTTTCATGCCTTTTCCTCAACGCTCACTACCATGCCTCTTAAGCACAGCAGCTTGAGGTGGTTTGATACCTCCTCCTGCAAGGCGATATCGAGGGGCCCTCCCTCATCAACTATGCAGCTTTCATAGCACACAGGCGGCCGCCTTTTTTAAGATTTCACACTCCATCTGCAGACGCTGGTTTTCTTTTTTCAGGCGACGGATCTCGGCTTTCAGTTCGCTGGAGTCCTGCTGGCCGTTGGCTGCCTGCTCGGCATCCTGG
>WFRY01000379.1 GCA_015486315.1 Desulfobulbaceae bacterium | reverse complement strand
GGTTATAATATAACGGAGTTGCAACCCTCCTCATCTCCCGGAGTTGCAAGCCTGGTCATCCCCGATGTTGCAACCCTCGCCATCCCCCGGAGTTGCAAGCCTGGTCATTCCCGAGTGTTGCAACCCTCGTCATCCCCGAATGTTGTTATCGGGGATCCATAAATTTGTTCATGGCTGAGCTTTTTGTACGCAATCAGAAAATGATTTATACCTGTATACTGCGGTAAGATGTCGTTTCCACACCTGCCTGTAGAGACTGCGTCTTACTGCAAGCTTGTATCTCCCGCCTTTAAAATTTTCCATCCTGCCTGCAGCAGCCCCTGCAAAACGTATATTTTACTGTCTTCGTCTCCCGGCCTTTTTCTGCTGTTGCCTGTGTATTGAGTTCAGTAAAACCCTGCTTATCAATTCAACTTTTTAATAACATCAATTTTATACCTGTGCATGTGCTCAAAACACGAGTTATGTACGTAGGGGTATAAAAAATTCATTTATAAATATTTAATGATAATGTGTATTTGTTCAAACTCACCCTGTTCTTAAAAGGAGAGTAAAAACATTCAGCATTGAACTTTGATGGACTTGTAAAAAAGTACCAAGGCAGTTAAAATTTTCAAATCAGTCATCCCCGAGGTAGTCGTCGGGGATCCATACTGAAACAACTGGATCAAAGTCTACGCTATCTCCCGCCCGACAGATCGCGGGAATGACGGAGTGAGCTGAATGCGGAATTACGGATTTAAGGGCTTTTACGAGTCCATCAATTTTAGAAACGATACAGAAACAGGAAATATGTTATTTCAGCATGCCGGGGAGCTGGAATAGTTTTCCCCGGCACTACTTTTCAACACCCTTTTGTAAAGGAGGATATTATGGGACTGAAGAGAACACTTGCAGTAATGGCATTGGTATTGTTGTGGGCAGGGCCTGGCCTTAGCGAGGATACTGCCACGGCACCATCAAAGCGTACCCTCAAACCGAACCGAACACTGACCTACAACGTCCTGCCTGGTGAGGCGGACTCCCTGGCAGGATTGTTTTCGGAAGGAGTTTTTTACGGCCGGGTTCGTATCAATACCTTTGACTATGAATGGCGGGACGACAGTATTGTAACAGATGACAACTGGGCAACGGCCATCGGCGGCAGTCTTATGTTCAAAACCGCTTATTTCAAGGGATTTGGAGCCACCGTTGACCTCTACACATCCCAGAATCCCTGGCATATGGACCGTGACAAGATAGTATTTCTCAAGTCGGGAAAGGATGTACTGAGTCGTCATGATGTGTACAACGACGATGATTATTACATGAACGTGCTCGCCCAGGCATACGGCGAATTCAAAATCGCCAAGAGCAGTGTCCGGTACGGACGCCAGATCTTTGAAAGTCTGTTGACCGCGAGCAATGACACCAAGATGATTCCAAATACCTTTGAAGGGCTTACTTTAAGCTCCAGGGATCTGGACAAAACAACCATTAAACTGGCCTGGATGACCGCGCAAAAGTTACGTGATCACACCGAATTTCATGATCTTCTGACCTTTGGCGACAGCACTTTTGTCGGTAAAACAGGTACTGAAAAAGTTTTGACAGCCTGGTCCAACAATGATGATTCAGCCATGCACCGCGGCCTGTCCTGGGACAACTATATTAAAGCCGGTGAAGATACGGAACAGGATCTGCTGATCGCCCAGGTGCAGAACCAATCAATTGATAACCTCAAGCTCATGGCAAACTATACGGCAGTGCCCAATGTCCTTTCATCGGCAACGGTTGAAGCCCATTACACGATCCCTGCCGGTGGGTTTAAGATCATTCCCGGTGTCAGATACCTGAATCAGTTTGATGACGGCGGCGGAGACATCGGCGGTGCCAGTCTGACCGGTTTGCTTGCCGACGGCAGTCAAACAGGCGGTTACGACGATCCATCCTCTCTTGACGGCTGGCTTGTCGCTGCACGTATGGATCTTAAACGCGACAATTCGTTCTGGAAATTTCGCCTGGGCTACTCACATATCGGCGATGAAGCTGATATCGTTGCTCCCTGGCGCGGATTTCCCACCGGCGGGTTTACCAGGGCAATGGGCCAGTATAACTGGTTCTCCAATACGGATACCTGGATGCTTCGCGGTGATTACAACTTTGGCAAAGCCGGTCTGGTTCCCGGTTTGAAAGCCATGTTCCGACTTGCCTATCAGGATTATGATGACAGCAAAACCGCCCTTAAAAAAGATATTACTATCGGGCTGGAACCCTCGGATCGGACCGTACTCCACCTGGACTTTATTGAAGCAATCCCGAGCCTGCCGGATATGGAACTGCGGCTGAGGATGGCTTTTGTTGATGCAGATGATACTATCAACGGTTTGAAACCCTCTTACAACGAGTTCCGTCTGGAACTGAACTATCTCTTTTAACAGTAAACAGCCCGTTTCTGCATAACCCGTGCTTCAGGATAACATCCGTTCTCCTGAAGCACGAACCAGCCGGTGCATGTTGCTGTCCAATGCATCTGATTGGTTCAAGCAAGCCGCTGCGCAGCAGTACCCATCCCTGAACATCTGCCGACACTTATGCGTATGACCTGATAGACTTTGTCAAAGTTTTTTTGTTTTATATTTTAGTAACTATTTTTTTATCGGCTTAATTTTGCACTTGCCATACGGTTTAAACTTACCCCTGCCTCTGCTGCCTGAATAGCCAAGGTTCTATGGATTTCAGGGGGAACCCTTACCATAAATTTACCACTGTATTTTTTGCTGGCTAATGGCTGTGGAATTTCTTCACCTGATGCCTCTAAGTCTAATACAACCTCTCCAACAACTTCTCGGATACCAGTCAATGCAGATTCTGGTGTTTCACTGAGCCAGCTTAGGCTTGGAAATTCGATACATAACCCAACATATTCACTATCGTCTTCCGACCAAGTAACGCGATATGAATAATGGTCATTAATAAGAGTCATATTTTACCTCCAATCGTTCTATGGCTTTTAGCACCTGCTTAACCTGATATGCTTTAGCCTTTCCTTCACTATTTTGAATATTTATACGAGGGTCACCTTGCCATGGAGTTTTATAAATTCTATGGCTACTCCCGGATTGGCGAGGTTTTCCGAAATAATGCTTACATATTTTACATAAATCAGAGAACTGGACCCCTTTGGGATTGGTTTTGATTTGTTTAAGTAGTTTTTCGATATTTGCCATGGCTTAACTATAATACCAATAATGATACTATGTCAACATGCTGATACCTTAATAAAACTGCACCCCCGGAAAACATAATGAGGATCTTGGTCAATTTCGGGTAACTGCTCAATAAATAGCGACAAGTTGTTGTATCTCATCCTATGGATCGAAGTCTACGCTATCTTCCGCTGAAAACATTTTCGAATGTCGGATAGTTACAGGTAATTCGGTCGTCATCCCCGAATGTAGTTATCGGGGATCCAGGCGTTTTACCATCAGTTTTTGAGAAGTTACAATTTCGGAGATCAACTTTTTGAGATCATTGCAAGGTTCAAGAACCGGGCTTCTTGAACAATGGATTGAGCCGAGGCTCCCACGGGAAAGAGTTTTTTGACTCCGATGGGCTTTGCTTGTAACCTATTGAAAGAATGTAATTACTATTTTGCATAAAAAACGTGGTCTGTCCCAATAGTGTTCGGCACGCTTTATGCAG
>WFRY01000378.1 GCA_015486315.1 Desulfobulbaceae bacterium | reverse complement strand
GTTAGCCGGAGATAGCGTAGACTTCGATCCATAAAGTAAGACACCGCACTTGTCACCACTTATTGAGAAGTTACGTCAAGAGTGGAGTTAATGAAACGCTTATTATGCCGCAGGCAGGAGTTGACAGGCATTTCGTAGCGGTTAGGGGAACCGGGCGGAGATCCGGGGCAGGGTCAACTTAAGGGGGCAATCAGACCATTTTTTCCAGTTTTTTGCCGGCTCCCAAGCCCTGCCCGGGAGCTTGGGAACAAGCGGAATGCACCAGTTTTAATCGGGGGGTTATTTTCCAGTCTCGGTTTTGGCTGCAGGACAGTCCTGGCCGGTCTCCAGGATTTTTTTGATCTTGCGGGCCATCTCTTTAACATGCATCTGCCCTTCCCGGTCAGCGGGCCGGGCTGCTTCGAGCCGCTGCTGCAGCTCAGGCAGGGTGGCATAGGCCCAGGCAGGCAGGGTGGTTTTCTGCCCGGTGGCCAGGCTGACAAGAATGTACTGCGTGCTGAATCCTTTTTGCAGCAGGGCCGCAACTTCGGCGCCGATGGTTGCCATGTTTGGTGCGGTATGGATGATCTCGTTGATCCGGTCCAGAAAGGCGTTCTGCAGGATCTGCCCGGTCGGGCTTACAGAGGTGAGATCAGTAAAGAGCACTGCAGTCATGTCGTCGGCCAGGTCGACAATCCCGTAGGCCGAAGGATCAACCCGCTTCTGTTCTTCCAGGCTTGTCAGGCGTGAGCCCGCAAGAAGGCCGTTAACCAGGGTGGCCTGCAGTGCTTTCACCGTCAGGATTCCGCCGCTGGGCCAGGCCCGGTACAGAAGCTCCGGCCTTTCGTACGGTTCAAGGCTGCGGGCTGCCTCACCCAACAGATACTGTACCGCCTCACGTTGTTTTTCTGCCGGGATTAACCGTCCCTTCAGCCCCTGAACATGGCCGGGCAGGTGATACTGACCGCCCACCAGCTTGAGCACGCTGTTGACAAGTACCGCGTGGTGTGCCTGCATTTCACTGTATGTCTGGCGGTACTTTCTGTCATCATCACCCACCGCGCTGTTCAGGTTATCCAGGGCACGCAGGATATTGGCCACGCCGAGCCGGGTCGCCTCCACCCGTTCAGCGCCGGTGTTTTCCTTCAAAACCCGTGGGTCCAGGCCCCAGGATTCGATCTCGTCGGGCAGCTCTCCGGCAGCCCAGGTGATCGCCCGGTCGGTTGTCGAACCGGATGCCAGGCGGTCCAGGTCAGCCTGTTCTTCCTGCTCCGTCTTCCCATGCACGCCATAGCCCCAGTCGATGGCAAAGTAGTCATAGGGCCCGATGCCGGGGATAAATCTGCTGACCCCGTCGCCGGGCTGGGCACACTGGTTGAAGCGGCCATAGGCCATGATCGAGCTGTTGGGCCCGTGGCTGTCGGCAAAGGCCGGGTTCCGCAGCTCCTTGACCGAATAGGCGGTGGAGGCCAGGTGATTATGACGCAGGCCCAGGGTGTGGCCTATCTCGTGGGCCACTGCGTAGGTAAGCAGCTCGCCCCGTTTTGCATCGCTGAAGGGCAGCCTGGCCGCTTCCGGGTCCAGGGCACCGGCCATGGTGTAGTAATAGCGCTCGAACATGTTGATCACCTCGGGCCAGATCAGGATATGGGAGGAGAGAATCTCACCCGAGCGGGGATCGTAAATTACCGGCCCCATGGCATTGGCAAACTCCTGGGATATCCAGCGGATTACATTGTGCTGTGCATCTTCGGCCGACCAGTCGGGATCCTCTTCCGGGGTTGGGGCATCCCGGGCGATGATGGCATTGGAAAATCCGGCCGCCTCAAGGACCGGGCTCCACATCTCAACGGCCTTTTTCAGGTAGGGCCGCCAGCGTTCCGGCACGTCCTGACCGATGTAGAAGACGATGGGCTGGACCGGATCGCTGACCCTGGCCTCGGGATTCTTTTTTTCCAGGCGACGGCGCAGGATAACACCCTGATTATCGGTCACAACCCCCTTGCTGCCCCCGTACTCTGTGAATTTGCTCATAAAATATCCGACCCGATCATCAAAATAACGGGCCTGCATGGGTTTTTTCGGCAGCAGGATAATGGAGTGGCCGATCTCGATGGATACCGGCTGGGGGCCGGAGACCGGGTCGTTGGGATTGGTGGCGAGAAAGGTCAGGTGGGAGCGGATATCCACATCCATGGAAAACACCTGGACCTTGGCGATATAGGAACGGGTGGGATCTACCGCAGCCGGTATGAGTCCGGTGGTGATGATCTGGGCCCGGGCGGTCAGGGCTTCGATGTCCTTGGAAAAGGCCTCGGTGATGTCCACCAGGATCTCACCGTTTGGTCCGTCGGCCAGTACGGGCAGGACTGCGATGATTGGTCCGTTGCTTGCCTCGCTGACCGAGCGGTGAATTCCCCGACCGATGCCCGTATCAGTATAGGGTGCGTCGGAATTCATTGTGCCGCTTCGCTTGGCAAATTCGGGGCTGTGGTCACGGATGAAGATCCGTTTGCCCAGACGTTCCATGGTAACCACCGTGGTTCCGGTGTGGTCCGTGGGACCGGTATTGATCCCCTCGGCACTGATAGCCTTGGGCGGCAGCTTGACAGCCTCGGAATACCAGAGCAGCAGTCGGCCGAGGATGTCCCCGGGCAGGGCGATCAGGGTGTGATCATCCTTGCTGTAGGCGGTGACACAGCCTGTGCCGATAACCCCGGCATCCTGGAGGATCGTCGCATAGGGGGTGGCCGCCTGCTTTTGTCCGGACGCAGACTGGGTGGTCTTGGGCGGCAGTGCTGAATTTGCACCAGCCTGTTCAGCCGATGTCGGTCCCGTCAACAGGCCGATACAGCAAAGTACGGCCAGTGGGTACAGAAAGAGTTTCATGTCGTTCTCCGGTGGTGATGAGGATGAGGTCGTCGGCTGATGACGCCGGGGCAGCCCCGGGGCAATCCCATAAACCCGGTTGCCGCCATCAGGATGGAAGTCAGTACGATACAAGAGTCAGCGCTTCATTAACAACACTCTTGACGTAACTTTTCAATAAGTGGTGGTACGTTTCTGTATCTAATTTTATGGATTGAAGTCTACGCTCCCTCCGGCTAAAAACATGCCGGAATGAAACGGAGTTGTAGAAACTTCCGATCGTCATCCCCGAATGTAGTTATCGGGGATCCAGGCTTTTACCAGCACTTATCGAAAAGTTACCTCTTGTCTTGATAAGGTGCAGCAGGGTGTCCATGGAGCGCTTACATACAAGAAAAGGTTCGGTTACACCGGACAAATGGTGTAACCGAATCGGGATTTACATTCCTGATTACGGTTGAAACTCAGCTTGAACCTCTTTCGGTACGCACGGCGTACGATGTACAGCTGAGTTCCCATGAAATCAGTTTTTTA
Organism: Desulfobulbaceae bacterium; assembly: GCA_015486315.1. Classification (GTDB taxonomy): domain Bacteria; phylum Desulfobacterota; class Desulfobulbia; order Desulfobulbales; family Desulfobulbaceae; genus Desulfobulbus_C. The sequence goes on along the minus strand of WFRY01000378.1, from coordinate 5,978 downwards.
TTTGTTTACCGTTTAACTCCTGAAATAACGGTATTATTGGGCTCGCCACCCGGAACATTGTTTTTCAGCCAGCAATCTCTTTTTTCCTTCCCATAATTAAATGACTCGCAACGGTGATCCTTTGAACATGCCCTGGCACATTCTTCCACGCTGCCGACAGTGAAATTGGTATAATCACCGCCATTGCGTTTGACATTGGGAAAGAGCTGGATGCCATAGACATCCCCTTGCGGCCCATTGAAACCACCGCTTCCTGCACCGCCGTGATCCGGAAAACCGTTGTCCGGAGTACAGGTATTACAGATTTCACCGTTGTTGTCGCGCCATTTGCCCATCTGTTCATCGTAGTAGAATCCGTCATACTGGTCGTTGCCGCTTGATCTGTACTTCTTGTGATACTCGGTTTTTACCCTGACCACATCACCGCTTCCGGTAACCTTGCAAAAACCCCGTGCAGTTTCCTGATTCGTCTGCACCGACCAGTCAACGCGAAATGTACCTCGTTTGCCCGGGACAGCAGGTGTTGCAGTAATATCCGCCATGGACGCATCTGGAAACAAACCCGCTACTTCATTTTCACAGGCATTTTCACCAATGGCATAGGCAGTTGCAGACGCACCAAGCAGGGTAAGCGCTGCAGCTCCAATCAAAAGGTTACGACATTTACTCTGTTTCATAAAATTACTCTCTTTTTGTTAAGATTTGATTAATTGGAGAGCAGGAGAGTTTTTTACCTCCACTGTTCGTCCATAAATACGATGCAGATTTTTTCCCATCCGACAGATACTGCGTTGAGCATTTATATCTGAAAAGAAGGAGTGCGATATCTCGAAGTTGAACAGGAGAACATCTCCGGGATGCCGGTGTTATTGATTTAGTGCATCGGAATTAACCCGAAATTCATCTATTTTCCAACTTCCGTTCAGCCGGATTATCCGGCATAGGATGACGGCAGGAGAATTTGCGAAAAACGCTTCGGACTCAAAGGTCCCTTTCCTGTTGATTCCGGTAAATGAGATGGTCACCGTAGTTTCTCCCCTGCTGCCCTTGTATTCCCTGAGTGGACCTAGTTTTTCAAGCAGTGTTTTGAAAAGGTCGGTAAACTGCGCACGGGAGGCAGCCTTGAGCAGGGACGGGCTTGCCCTTTTGATGAGTTCTTCACTGTTCCAGTTGCTGATTATCTGCGGAATATTTGTCTCAATGTATACCTGGGCATCCTGCTGTACTTCCGGTGCCATACGTTTGAGCATGAAAAAAGTGGACATGGTTCCGATAAGGAGAGCCATAATAATTGCACCGATAATGGTGAATTTTTTCATGAGTTTACTTCCTGGATGCAAGGATAAGCAGGATACCGACCACAGCAAAAATCAGCAGGCAGATTGCTGTATACATATCCGAATTAAAACCGCAGGACATGTCTCCAACAACCCCGTCGACCGGCTGCATATACTGATCACCGCAGAATATCTTTCCCATTATGTTAGACAGCAGGTGGGTGAAACGATCCACGAAAAACAGCCCGACCGACCCGCCGACGAACCAGATGCCGATCTTTGTTACAAAACGGTTCCCTGATATCTTCATAATCTTATATTTCCTTCACAGTTTCCAGCTTTTGGAATCAATTCCTTTTATTGAAAGAAAACATAATGAATTAAACAGGAATGTAAATACAGGAAAGGTATGGTTTTTATACAGGTAAAACCTGTATGCCGGCCAACGGGAAAAGGAAAAACTATTTAAGCGTGATTTCGTTGAGGTAGGCAACAAGGTTCACTTTTTGCCCCAGTAGTCCAAGTTTTTTTCGAAGATTCTGCCGATGAAAAGAGACTGCCCGCTCGGATATATTGAGCAATCCGGCAATCTCCTGATTTGTTTTGCCTGTTTTGATAAGAGCGGCTGTCTCCATCTCCCTGCGTGTCAGGCCCAGGGCCCTGGAGTAGAGTGTCGCGGAAAATGGGGCCGTAACTTCCCTGAGATTGGCTTTTACAGTTTCCAGCAGCGCATTCTGACGACTGTCCAGAACGGTTTCCTGTAAGAGCTGCAGGTACGGGGTGATCAGTGTATCAATGTGGGTGATCACATTTTCTTCAAAATTTTTCCGCTCAGAGTCGCGATGCTCCAACAGAACCTTCAGGGCGGTATTGGACTCTGCAAGCTTGATGGTACGTTCATGCACCATATCTTCCAGATGCTGTTTCATTGTGCTGAGTTCCAGATGAAGCTTAACCCGGGCCAGAACTTCGGTATCCTGAAAGGGTTTTGTGATGTAATCCTGTGCTCCCATGGCAAAGGCCTGAACCTTATCTCCGGGGGATTCCAGACCGCTTATGAAAATGATCGGTACCTTCCCGGCGGCATCATCTTTTTTTAACTGCCGGCAGACCTCAAAACCATCGATTTCCGGCATGCGAACATCCAGAATAATCAGGTCCGGCAGTTGTTGGAAAATAACTTTCAGGGCCAGGCGGCCGTTCAGGGCCTGTCGTACCTGAAAGCCCTGTTCAGATAAAATTTGAGAGAGGAGTTTCAGGTTTTCCGGATCATCATCGATAAGCATGATAACGGCTTGCTGTGCAGCTGTTTTCTCGGCCATGGTTGTATCCGTTTTATTGTTCAGGTTACCACCTTGCTCTTCTCAATCCACTGGACGATCTCTTCAAACCTGAACGCTTCCGCCGGCACCATAAGTGCATCAGCCAGGTCTTTATCCTTGAGTCGAATCTGTTCAATACATGCGCGGGTTCGTTGAAAATTAAGTTCACCCGCAGCCGCTTTCAGCTCCCTGATAAGTTGTTCCGGTAAACCGGTAAGGGCAGCAGATTTCGGTTTTTCCGCCATGCCGACATGCTGGTTTACCGTATCGTCACTATACCTGTATTGTACACCAAGATGATGAGCTAAAGCGGCAAATAATTTCGTTTCATCAAAAGGTTTAATAATACAGTCATCACAACCGGCATCAAGTATCTTCTGCCGTTCTTTTTCAAAAACATGGGCTGTAAGCGCAATGACGGGGATGGCTGCTCCAGCTTCTGAGCCCTTGATCTTTCCTGTTGCGGTTAACCCATCCATTACCGGCATGTTGATATCCATCAGGATAAGATCGGGGTGATATGGTAAAAAATGCTCCACGGCCTGTTTACCGTCGGCAACGGCATGGACATTAAAACCGACGGCCTGCAGCAATCGTGTGACCATCAGGCGGCTGTCTTTATCATCTTCCGCCAGTAAGATTCTATATTCATGCTCATCAGATAACAGGCTGACAGGCTGATGATTCCCGGCCTTCTTTATTGTCTGATATAGCGTAGATACCTCATGAACCGGGAGGTTAAAGCGGAAGGTGGATCCACATCCTATTGTACTTGCGACTTGCAGATCTCCCCCCATTAACGCAACAAAATTTCGACTGATGGAGAGTCCCAGACCGGTGCCGCCGGAATCTATTGTATTATCTTGAGCCTGAGTGAATGGTTGAAAAATTGTATGGATATCGCGAGCATCAATGCCGCTGCCCGTATCCTTTACTTCAAACCGAAGCCATAAATCCAGGTTCTGCTGTTGCCTGCCCGTCGAAGACTCTGCAGCAACAGAATCAGTTCGTGTTATCCGTAATGTCACGCTGCCCCGGCTGGTGTGATGTATAGCATTGCTGATTAGATTGATAAGGATCTGGCGTAATTTTCTCTTATCGGTCCTTATCAGCCGGGGAAGGTCTCTGGCTGCCTCCAGGGTATAGAGAATGTTTTTTTCAGCGGTACAGGTTTGAAAGAGCCGACCAAAATCTTTTAAAAAACAGGATAAATCAAAATCTTCAGGTTGAACAACCATGTTCCCGTTTTCAATTTTTGAGATATCCAGCACATTATTGATCAACGCCAGTAAATGATCACCACTGTTATGAATGGGCTTCAGATATTCAAGTTGATGCGGTGTCACTGCCGGATCCCGTTCCAGCAGGCGACTGAACCCTAAAATTACATTTAACGGTGTGCGCAACTCATGGGACATATTAGCCAGAAATGTACTTTTTGCCTGGCTTGCCGTCTTTGCCTTTTCGGCAGCATTGCGAAGTGCTTCTTCAAGTTTTAACCGTTCCGTCAGGTTAACTGTAAACCCGTCAACTCGTATTACCCGTCCATGTTCATTTTTTACCGGCCTGGGATAGGTTATCAGGTACTGTTGCTCTCCCTGTAGCTGAAAATCAAGTTCCACCGGCGAGGGAATTATTCCTTTAACACATTGCTGAAAGGCAGCTATTCCGGCCTGGCGGGATTTGTTCGACCAGATAGTTATTGTACTCCAGTTCCTGCCGATCAGATCCTGTTCGCTGATACCAAACCAGTCAAGGGCACTGGGACCTACGTAGAGAAAAGAGCCATCTAAGTCGAGCGAGTAGAAATGGAACGAATTACCGGCGGATTCGACCATCTCGCGATAGCGTTTTTCATTTGCAATAAGGGCCTGTTCCGCTTTCATACGTTCTGAAAGAGCCGTAACTCCCGGACGAATAAATTTACGCAAAACAAAGAAATATCCGAACCCGAAAAGTGCTGTAACCAGAAAAAGAATGACCAGGTACCGGACCAGGTCAAACAGTATTTTTTGGTGTATGGACTGATTGGAAACAATGTACACCACTTTCCAGGGGGCATTTGACAGCTTCCGAACAAAGAGCACCTGCCCCGCCATCTTCTGTACGCCTGAATGTGGAAGTGCTGCAGGGTTTTTTCCAAGGTCGACCATGTCTTTCAGCCGGATAATATCACTCTCTTTTCTGTATGACAGTCCTGAAGCGGACAGAATCTCCCGAGAGCCGGAAACAAGAATCATTTGACCGGGGATGTCCTGCAATGGAGTAGTAAATCGATCGAGAAAAGTTAAAACTATATCCGTACCCAGCACACCGACAAGTTTGTTGTCAACATCAACCGGTACGGCATAGGTAACCATCATGCCATTACCGGCACGATCCAGATAAGGTTTGGTCCAGAAAAAGTCCCGTTGAGGATTTTTGATTTCAGGGGCAAAATCGTTATACACTTCAAACACATAATCCAACCATTGTCGGGCACTTTGTTTGGCCTGATTTAAAAGAATTTCCGGCCTGATGGAAGGATAAACGGCCAAAAAACCGTCTTTTTGTGAAACATAATAACTTAATGTAATGTCGGGGTTATTCTCATGTTCTGCTTCCTGGACAGCACAGAGTTCAAGCCCAAGGTGAATCCATTTTAATTGATCACGGTTTACGGATTCATAGTGACCAACCCCCAGAATTGTTCCTGCAACCTTATGGGGGCCGATATATCTTTGCTCCTGCAGCGTGTAATAATCCTTTTCTTGATGGTATGTGACGGAAGAGGTTAAATCCGCAACATATCTTTCTGCTATTTTCTCTTCATTCCATTCGTCAAGATACCTGTTGACAATGGATTTTATAACTTTCACATGCTTGACAGTGGAAAAAACGGCAGAATCAAGGGTGCGAACTCTCTCTGAAAATGCGCTGTCAATAGAAGTAATGATTCTGTTTTTTGCAGCACTGTAGTTGAGGTAGAAGACAAAAGATAAAACAATGATGAACAGCAGAAATGCCGATAAAATAATTTTTGTGAAAAAGTGTGTAAAAGATAACGGGTTAAATTCCAGCGCAGTTTTATCCATAGATTTTCATGTGTTGCTTTATGTCTGAGTAACTTCTCAATAAGTGGTGGCAGGTTTTTGTATCTAATTTTATGGATCGAAGTCTACACTGTCTACGGTCGACAACCTGCCGGAATGAATAGAGTTGCAGGCAATTTCGATCGTCATCCCCGAATGGAGGTATCGGGGATCCAGGCGTTTTGCCATCACTTATCGAGAAGCGACATGCCTGAAAATGGTAACTATTCAGGTGGTGCAGAAAACTTGCAAAACCACCGTCCTGTAACTGTTCAGGAATGCCTTAGATTCGGAGTCTACGCTCGAAG